>NZ_JBFULQ010000436.1:0-4645 GCF_054049815.1 Mesorhizobium sp. P5_C1
GAATGAGGTTGACCGGCAGGCCCCAGATGTTGCCCTTGCGCAGCGACGCCTGATCGGGCGCATAGCGGGCGAAATCGCAGAAGTTGAGATAGAGCGCCGAAAAATAGGTCACCCAGATCGCGGCCACCGCAAACAGCGCGGTCCACGAGCCCGGCGTGCCTGGCACGCCCGCATCCTTGGTCTTCTCCAACAGCACGTCCATCGGGATGTCGCTGGTGAAGGCGAAGGTTCCGGATTTGACGCATAGGTAAATCGCCAGGATCAGCATCATCACCCAGACCGCCGGACCCGCCCAATCCTGGAAGCGGCGCACCGTCTCCATGCCGCGCTGGATGATCAGAAGCTGCAGCGCCCAGATAACGACGAAGCAGATCACTTGCAGGCCGGAATGACCGAGGAAATGCGAGTTGGCGTTGAGATCGGCGAACCATTGCGAGCGGATCAAGAGTGCCACGATGGCGCCGGAGGCTGCCGACGTCTGCGCGCCGTACCAGAAGCAGGCGACGATGGCGCGCACCAGCGCCGGTATGTTGGCGCCCCAGATGCCGAATGAGGCGCGGGCGAGCACTGGATAGGGCACGCCAGTCTTCACGCCGGCATAACCGACCATGTTCATCAGCGCGTAGATGATCAGCGAACCGATGCCGATGGCGATTATGAAGTTGACGAAGCCGCCACAGAATAGGAACAGGCTGGCAGCTAGGTAGTAGCCCCAGAGGCTGTGAACGTCCGACGTCCAGACGTTGAAGATCGAGAATGGTCCCCAGTTTCGAATTTTGGCCGGAGCCAGATCCTCGTTGTACAGGTCAGGTGAAGCACCCTGTATTGTCATTGCAATGTTCCCCTTTTGCAGCACGCGCCCTCACGCGTTGGCCGCACGCAGGGTAAGCCTGACGTCGGGGAACGGACAAGCAACCTATTTGCCGGCTTTGGCCTTAAAGATATTCAATGAGAACTGCGATTATCGACGGGGCGCAATGGTGGGCCGTTTTGCGTTTGCCGGTCGAATGATTCGAAATTCGGCATATGGCGATTTTTTTATGATTCCGCTTCTTTACACGGAACCAAATCGTGGATGGTACGTTTCGTAGGGTTCGATCGCGTGCATCGCGGTCAACCGGGAGGAAATAATGGATTATCTGCACTTCTTTTCGCCTGTGCGGATTTCGCGCGGGCAGGGGTATCCTGCTGAAGAAATCGATAGTGTTGCCGAGGCCATGGTGTTCTTGAGGAAATGGCCGACAGGACGGCGCGGTCCAGTCTATCAGTGCGCGCTCAATTGCTGCTCGGCCGCAATGTCGGGCCAGATGTCGCCCGAGGAAGCAAGGAAAGCGTTCACAGGCTTTGCCCGCATCACGCGCCTTCTCGACGATGACATGGCGTTACCGGCAGCCAGCGAAAGCATGGCAAAGGTGTACGCGCTGCGGCGGTAAGGGCCTGTTGTTTTGACGGTCATGCGAGGGTCTCGCGCCGTGACGGCGCGGGTCTTGGTTTGAGATGTGCCCCGACATCAGCGGTCGAAAGATCCTCCGGATCAGGCGCTTGCCTCAGGTGGCTCAGGTGACGGAATAACGGTCGATCACCCATAACCAGGTGCCGTCGCGTTGCCGACGGGCAACCTCGCTGGTCACGTCGCCATCGGGAAGTCGGGTCGATGTGAGGGCAAGGTCGCCGCAAACGAGCGCCGGCCGCTGCTCGCCCACGGCAAACTTCCGTCCTGACGCGACGATTTCGGCATAGTAGTTGTGGATGGCCTCCTTGCCGCGCAGCAAATTTCCGCCGCCACGGTCGATCACCGCATCGGGTTCGAACAGAGCCGTCATGCCGTCGACGTCGCCCGCGTGCTGCCGCGAAACCAGCAACGGCTCCAGTTGCTGGGGATCGTAGACAGGTTCTCTGTCGGCTGTGTCGTCCATGCTGACCTCCGCACGTCATCTAGTCGGAATCATATCGCAAAAGCTCTAGGCGTGTCGGACCGGGACTAGCGTAAGCAGGATGCACCCGTAGCTCAGCTGGACAAAGTGCTACCCTCGCAAGGTGGAGGCCACACGTTCGAATCGTGTCGGGTGCGCCACTTCGGTATGAAACTGCGAACCTCGACGCGTTGCGCGAGCGCATGCAATGGTCTCGCCAGTACATTCCATCGTCGTTCTGCAACTGGGCTACAGGGCCGAAATAAACGCATATCCATGCCCCTCTTTGACTATTCTGCCGATGCCTGGTCGTCCTAGGTGAGCGCCGGCTAGCCAAATTTGTGCCCCCGCTGCGTCTTGGAGCAGCTTGATCCGGCTAGCCCTCGCCATGGACTCGTCAGTGTCATAAGCCCAAGTAAGCTCGGGACGGGCAAACTGTGCAGCAGGAACGTGGATCAGGTCGCCGCAGAATAAGATATCGTCCTCGCCAGTGCTGAGGAGATAGCCCATATGGCCCGGAGCATGCCCGGGTATCGCCACCGCCAGCAAATGTTCGTCCAGCCGGTCTCCTCCACTGATTGGGGCCAGGAGTGGCCGAAAATCCGCTAGTCGTGGCTCGGCGAGGAAATCCTCAACGGCGTCCTCCGCAATCACGATCTTGCTCAAGTTTCTGAATGCTCGCCGCCCGTCAGGCGCAAGAAGACCGTTGATGTGGTCGCCATGGGCATGGGTGAGGGCGACCATCGTGAGGGATGACGTGTCGATGCCTGCCTCGAACATGGCCTTCTCGAGGTGGCCCATGGACGGGTCCCAGCTTCCTCCCGCTCCACAATCTATCAAAACGCGGTCGATGCCGAAGCGATCGAGCAAGAAGCAGTTGACCGAAAGTCGAACGAGCGCCTCTTCCCGTTGAGGCGATGCTGTCTGCATATATATCTTGTCGTTCGGATCTCTGAGCAATTGGGCCGGCAGGTCGACATATCCGTCGGAGAGCGACCAAACCTTCGATGATCCCGAAGCACAGGCCATGGTGTTGGGGCTTTGAGACAGCAATTTCACGGRTAACCTGCCAAGCGCGGTGATCCAATTTTCTATTGCGGGACTGAAGCCGTCACGTTTTCGAAGTCACCACCTTCTGAACGATCTTCCAGGTTCCGTTGACCTTCAAGCATGACAAGAGGTCCGTGAAGTGGCGTGGCGGCACCCGCAATCTTACCTTCAGAAGCGCGAGGTCTCTTTCGACGTCAATCGATAGGATCTCGTCGTCACGCTTCACGCCCTGTTGTTTTGGAGCTTTCGTGTTGCGGACGACTGCAAGCCACATCGCAACCGGCGTTACGCCCACGTCGCCGTCGTCGGCGACCTTCGTCACTGAACTCGAGGGATGAAATATGGATGCAAATTTCTCAGCATCCATCTCATAGGCGGCGTCAAAATAGGTCTGTGCCAGGGTGCGCAAAGCGCGAACATCGGTATCCATGGGTCACCTCGTTGTTACGTCCAACCATTCCGTACACGTGGCAATCACGCGACGAGCACCAGGCAAGCCGGTGACGAGTCGACTTTCTGTCGGTCAAACCTAGGACAAGGGCACTTATGAGACTAGATATGTTGCACAGGATGGTGTCATGAGTGAGATTCATAAATCATGGGAAATGAGCTGAATGAACTCGCTGCGTTTGCAGTCGTCGCCAGCGAGCGAAGCTTTACACATGCAGCCGCGAAGCTGGGCGTCTCCCAGTCCGCCCTGAGCCACACGATCCGGCGACTTGAGCAGCGTCTCGAGCTCCAGCTTCTTGCTCGGACGACCAAGAGTGTGGCGCCAACCGCAGCGGGCGCAGCTCTTTTGAAGGAGCTGTCTCCGGCGCTTGAGCAAATTACTCGTGCGCTGGACAAAGCCCAAAGCGTTCGCCACCGACCTGCGGGACGCCTTAGAATTGTAATGTCACGGTCGGCTGCGACGATGGTATTATTGCCGAGGCTCACTGCATTCGCCGAGGCTTACCCTGACGTCGTTCTTGACGTTGTCACTGTCACTGGTCCCGTAGACATTGTCGCAGGCGAGTTCGATGCCGGTATTCAACTCGGCGAGTATATTCAAAAGGACATGATCGCGGTGCGCGTCTCGCAGGAGTTGCGTTTGGCGGTAGTGGGATCGCCCGGCTATTTTGCGTCACGAAGCATTCCTCGGAAGCCCAAGGATCTAAATGATCATCGATGTCTAAACCTGCGTCTTCCGAACGGTCCGTATCGGTGGCAGTTCGAGCAGGGACGCAAGGCGATCACAATCGGTGTGAACGGCCCGCTCGTAATCGACGATACCAACCTGGTGATTCAGGCGGCGCTCACCGGAGCCGGCCTTGGGCTCGCTTATGAAGAGCAGGTTGCGGGGCATGTTACTGAGCACCGCCTCATTCGAGTGCTTGAGAACTGGACGCCCCCTATTCCCGGCTTCTTCATGTATTACCCCAGTCGCCAGCATCAGCCTGCTGCACTAACTGCGCTGGTAAACACGCTGCGATGTTCTAAATAGCCGTCGCGCGGAGGCATCAAGCAGTCAGAATTCGGCTGGGAAGGKTCGAAATATGGCATCGATGATTACCTGGAGCTGAAATCCTCGTGTATTGGTGGCCCCCCTCGACGGAAGGCGGTGCCGACTGCCTATSATTGAATGGGAAAATTCGATAATTTCGTGTGCACTTGGCAAGGTCTAGCGATTTAGTGTTAAAGGA
>NZ_JBFULQ010000437.1:0-4627 GCF_054049815.1 Mesorhizobium sp. P5_C1
CCGATGGGCTGGCCGGCGCCATCGACGTCGTCCAGACCGAATTCGACATCGAGGTCAGACCCTACAGCCTGATCACGGTGAAGAACCGTGTGCTGTCGCCGGCCGCCAAGATGCTGCACGACTTCATCCTGCGAGAGGTGGGATGACGGCTCAGCCAGGCTTCGGGTTCGGGGCTGGCGAACAGCAAGGCGGGAACATTATTTCCTGCCGATGCGTTGATATTCCTGCAACGGACGATTTCTTCAGGAGACCGAACATGCGCAGCTTCGAAATGATCGACCTGCTTTGCGTGGTCGAGGCCTGCAAGCACGAACGATCGGTCGGGAATTTCGTGTCGATGGCTGAAGGCGTGGAAGAATTGCGGGTACTGACCGGCGATTTCGTCTCATCGGATGACGTAGTGGCAAACGCGCTTGCAACGGTTGCGCTTGCACGAGGCTGCTCGGTTGTGTTCGACGAACAGGCGGGCGCTGAAATTGTTGCTGGCGCCATTGGCTGGAGCGGGTAGAGGGAATCGAACCCTCGCGTTCAGCTTGGGAAGCTGACAAGCTACCATTACATCATACCCGCGCGATCCCTCGTTACCATGCGGGTTGGCCTTCGGGCAATCGCAAAGCGGCTTTTACACCGCAGGCTGCGGCGATGCATATCGACCTGCGATTGCTATCTTGCCCTGGCGAGCTTGTTGCCGGCGGCAAAGCTTGGCCAGTACTTCGAGATGGCTAACGTCGCGCCGGCGGAAGAGAAATGACCATAATCGAAATAGAGAAATTGCTTGCTGTCGGCATCTGCGTACGAACAGCCGGCCGCATCGCACAGATATGCCAGCGGATCTATGAATGTCGCCCCTTTGGCGAACGGCAGCACCCGCTTGTTGATCCCCGGATCCATGGCAGTCGGCCAGGACGTGTTCCCGGCATGCTCCCGCCTTGCGAAGAAAGCGATTTTCTGGACGTCGGCGATGAATTCGGGCGACTGGCCGATGACATAGACCTTGACGCCCATGTCGCGAAGCCGATCGATCGTTTTTTGCAGGCCATCGAAGCCCCTGACCTGGTAGTCGGTCCATCGGCCGCTCAGGATCACCGCCCGGATGTTAGCGTCGCGGATAATCGACAAGGCTCGTTCGTTGAAAAGCGTACAGCTTGGCCGGGCATAGGAAAAATAGGTGAGGTCGGGCGGGCAGCCGGCATAGGTGTACTGGATGACATTGGCCTGGATTTTCTGGGCGTTGGCGTCGAGTCCCGAAACATAGTGGGCGGCGAAGGAATCGCCCCACAAAAGCACGTTGGTGGCAAAGCCTTGGGTGCGGGTGCAGTCGGCGAGGTTCCAGGTGTCGATGCGGGCCCCTTCGTTGAAGCAGACGCCGTTGCGCCAGTCGCCGACCCGGATCGGCTCGGTCGAGAAGTCCGGGAACCGTTGCGGAAAACCACCGCCGAGCGCGCCGGCCAAGCCGCCGACACAGAGCAGGACGATCGCCGCCCCCGAAAAGGCGAAGATCGGCAATGGGGCGGTGAACGCCCGTTTCCGGCGAAACGGCTGCTCGACATATTTCCAGGAAAATGTCGCCAGGGCGAAACTGGCTACCATCATCGCGATGACCGTCGGCACGCCGATGGCCTTCAGCGAGAGATAGTGGACGAACGAATTTATCGGCCAGTGAACGAGGTAGAGCGAATAGGAAATGAGGCCAACCCAGACCAGCGGCGCGAACCGAAGGACGCGGGTCGCAAGAGGTGCCGGCCTGTCGGCGCCGGGGTGATCGTGGCCCGCATAGATGAGCAGGGCGGTTCCGATGCAGGGGAACAAGGCATTGTAGCCCGGAAACGGGTCGCTCTCCGAAATCGTTAGAAAGCCGAAGGCGATCAGGGCAAAGCCGGCGAGGCCGATAAGTTCCATCRCCAACCGGCTGGCAAGCGCCGGCGGCTTCTTCAGCATCAGCATGGCGCCAAGCGCCAGTTCCCAGAAGCGCGTCGGCAAAAGGTAGAAGCCGGCTGTCGGCRCCAGCGAGGTTGCCATGACCGCTACGGCAAAGCTGCCGATGGCGATCGGCAGCAGTACCGTCAGCCAGCGCTTCGAGACATATCGGTAGATCAAATAGAGCAGGATCGGTGCGAAGATATAATACTGCTCTTCGACCGAAAGCGACCATGTGTGAAGCAGTGGCCGCAGTTCGGCGTCGATGGAGAAATAGTTCGTCGTCTTCCAGAAATAGATGTTCGACCAGAAGGTCGAGGCGGCGATCACGCTCAAGCTGAATTCGTGCAGATCCGACGGCAGCAGGATGAACCAGGCGGCAATGCTGGCGAGCAGGATGACGAAGGTCAGCGCCGGCAGGATCCGCCGTGCGCGGCGCCAATAGAAGCGACCGATCGAAAACTCGCCGCGCTCGAGATCGTCGAGCAGGCTGCCGCTGATCAGGTATCCCGATATGACGAAGAAGATGTCGACGCCGGTGAAGCCGCCGGGAATGGCGGAGACGCCGAAGTGGAAGAGCAGGACGGGCAGCACCGCCACGGCCCGAAGGCCATCGATGTCGCGCCTGTAGTTCATCCGGACAGGCTCGCGCGCCGCGGCCGGAAGCTTTGGTTCTGCGAGTTCAAGACGCCGCTCATGCGGCGATGTCCCGCTCGTGCAAAAAATTCCGGCTCGTCGCTCTCACATGCCTATCCTCTGCGGTGCAACTTTGCTGCACCGCAACATAAGTGTCAAGGCATGTGCCAGTTCGAATGCCGGCGAGGCCGATCCGCGCCGGCGCGGCGGGATCAGGCGCCGGGCAGGTAGATCACCGCATGATCGTCCGAATAGGCCCGCTTCCAGCCCAGTTGGTCGAAGAAGGGAATGCGACTGTCGTCGGCTGCAATCAGCGCCCAGCCTATCGCGTATTTCTTCAGTTGGGCTTCGAGAAGGGGCTTGCCGTTGCTGTGTCCCGTCTCGTCATCGGCTTTTGTGAAACCACCGAGGAACAGCTGGTCCGTCCGACCGTCGATATAGGTCTTGATCCCGTGGAAGATCAGCGTGCCGCCGAAATTGTAGGAATTCAGCACGTTGCCGGACAGATGATGGCTTTCGGCGAATGCCAGCGCCCCACTGGCCGACGTCTTCGGGCTCGGCGCGACCTGGTAGACGCTGCCGAACATGGCGACCGCGCCGATGACCAAAACAGCTGCCGCGCCGCAGATCGCGTAAAACCGCCTGGCGAAGAATTGTTCCAGTCCGTCGCGCTTTTCAGCCAGCCATGCGGTAGCCGAAAGCGAGGGATATTGCTGTGCGACCTCCATCGCGATCACCACCGGAACCAGGAGGAAGAACAGATACATGAAACGCAGATGGGCGAGAAAGGCATGCAAGGTGAAGACGATGAACAACGCCTTGGCCCAGCCAATTCGCAACCGTGACACCAGCAGCCCGAACAGCCCCACCAGCATCGCAACTTCCTGGACAACGAGATCCTGCGCATTGAACGGTCGCCATTCCGCGATCAGCGACACCGCCTCGTTGCCATAGGCCACGGCGAAGGTCGCCAGGATGGCCTGGACGCCATAGGGGTGGATCAGGCTGACCAGCGGACAAAGCAGACCAAATGCGATCCATTTCGCCACGAGGGCCGGTTTTGTGAGACCTGTACGCGTCAGCAGATCGAGACCGGCGAAAGCTGCTATGACGAAGCTCAAGGTAAAGGTGGCGTGCAGGTTCGCCCACAACACAACCAGCACAAGCAGCCACCAGGGTGGCGCCCGTTCTTCCCATGCCGCACGAAAGAGCATCGCCGTCCAGACGACGATGATCGGGAAAGTGAAGATATGTGGACGCCCCGTAAAGATCGGGGTGATCAGGGCCATTGCAATGAAGGCCAGCGCAATCGACAGGATCGGCTTCAGCCATCTGCTGAGAAACCACCCCATCAGGAAAACCGTCAGGGAAATCATGGCGATGATCAGCGTGACCACGCCGTTCCAGCCTCCCGCCCGGTAGGCAAGAGCCAAAAGGACCTGCCCCAGCCATTCCTTGGCGATCCATGGCTGGCCGGCAAACGTGTAGGAATAAGGGTCGACTGTCGGAAATGTCCGGCTTGCCAGGAGATCCAGTCCTACCTTTACTTGCCACCAACTGTCGGGATCCTGCAGGATGGAAGGGGCAAAGGCGGCCAGCACCGCCGCCATGATACAGGCGGTGAACAGGCAGAATATCAGTTGGATACGCTGATCGTACGTTGCCGCGCCCGCACTGGCCTGAGCGTTGTTCATGGCGCCGCCTCTAATCGCTTCCGATGACAGTTGGTTCAAGGATTTCGACTGGTCGGCATCCGCCGAGACCCACCGGCCATCGGAAGGTTCCGGTCGGCTTCATCGTCTTCGCGACCTCCGCGCCCGACAAACACGAAGTGAGCCGAACCGAGGTAGAAAACAACCGAATAGACGCAGATTCCCGCGAGGTGAACCAGGGGGCTTTCTGTGATGCCTGCTGACCGGGCGGCGATCACGACTGCCAGATTGATGCTGTAGGCGACCAGGAAGACGCCCCCATATCGCAAAAGGGTTCCTGACCGGAAGCCATCGGCGCTGGTGAAGGTCCATTGGCGGTTGAGGAAGAAGCCGAGGACAAGGCCGGCGCCAAAGCCCGTGGC
>NZ_JBFULQ010000438.1:0-4606 GCF_054049815.1 Mesorhizobium sp. P5_C1
GGCATGGAGATAGCGCAACAGCCAGCCCGAATTCACGTCGCGCATGATCTTCTCGACCGAATCGAAGGCGAGACTGGTGTCGGCCGCAAAGTGCATGGCCAGCACGATGCCGGTCAGCATCTGCGACACCAGCATGATCGCCAGGATACCGCCGAAGGTCCACGCATAGTTCAGGTTGCGCGGCACCGGATAGGCGATGAAACTGTCATAGACCATCCGCGGCAGCGGCATGCGGGCGTCGAACCAGCGTTCGATACCGGTCTTGGGCGTATAGGTCGAGTGTCCCTCGCTCATCGAAATATCCCCTGCCTCAACCGATAAGGATCTTGGTATCGGAAATGAACTTGAATACCGGCACTGCCATGTTCTCGGGCGCCGGGCCTTTGCGAATGCGGCCGGCCGTGTCGTATTGCGAACCGTGGCACGGGCAGAACCAGCCGCCGAATTCGCCTTCCTGGCCGAGCGGAATGCAGCCCAGATGCGTGCAGACCTGGACCATCACCATCCAGGCTTCCTTGCCGGGCGTGGTGCGGTTGGCGTCGGTCGCCGGCGCGTCGGCCGGAAGGTTCGCGTTGCGGGCGATCGGATCCTTGAGGTCTGTCAGCTTGACCGCCTCGCCGTCCTTCATCTCCTGCTCGGTGCGGTTGCGCACCACGACAGGCTTGCCACGCCATTTGACAATCAGCGACATGCCCGGGGTCAGTGAAGCGACGTCGACCTCGACGGAAGCCAACGCCAGTGTCGAGGCGTCAGGGCGCATCTGGTCGATGAACGGCCATGCGAGGGCACCCGCGCCGACCACCGCGGCCATGCCGGTGGCGACATAGAGAAAATCACGACGGTTGGGATCCTGGGTGTCGGTTGCGCTCACGGGTGCCTGATCCTTTCGCCTATTCCGCGCCGGTGGCTGAGCCATGTTCCCCGCTCAATTGCGCCAACCCGACAGCGCATGGCGAACAGGCTTGCGAATTCCTCCGGCATTTGGACTTCGGTTTATGCGTGAAGCCCGTTTTTGTCCAGACGGGTGAAGGCACAAGGGCAGATTGTCGCGGGGACAAAATCCGTCCTCGGTCAGCGCGACGCCGGATGGCCGCCAAAGATCGCTAAACAACAGGGAAACAACCGCAATTCCGGGGTCGCCTCCACCTCGACACCGGACACCGGCCCGGTCTATCCTTGCCACCATGRCACACGTCATAGACCGCGACACATGGGCTGTTMGCTCTGACGGCTGGAAGGGCGAGCTGCAATGCGGCGCCTACGGCTCCAAGTCCTGCCTGATCTTCAACTATCTGCCTGATGTCGGCGGCGGCCCCCGGCTCCACACGCATCCCTACGCAGAGATCTTCATCATCCGCCAGGGCACCGGCCTGTTCACGGTCGGCGACCAGGAGGTCGAGGCCTTTGCCGGCCAGATCGTGATCGTTCCGCCCAACACGCCGCACAAATTCACCAATCTCGGACCGGGCCCTCTGGAAACCACCGACATCCACGAGAACGGCACCTTCATCACCGAATGGCTGGAATGACCATGATCCCGAAAGCGGGAACCAGTTTTCGCCGGAGGTCATGGTCGAACAAAAGAGCTATTTCGCGCCGAGCCTGACCAGAACCGCCTTCGGGATGTTGTATTCGCGAATGACGGCGTCATGCTTTCGCAATCCGCACAGTTCGCGCTGGATGAAATAGCCGTGCACCGCCTCTGCGGCCTCCTTGAGGAGACGGGGACGCAGGTTCTCATCGCCATTGTCGCGCAGCCTCCCCAGCGTTTCCTCGACCCGCTGGCCGGCGCGGCCGAGTGCTGCCGCCTTCTCGGCGAGGATTTCATGGCCGAGCGCGTCGAAGGCGGCTTCGGCAGCCGTGGCGCTGGCAGATGGAGGACGCAGCGACATTTCAGCCTCCTTTCCCAAAAATCATGCGGTGTGTGACGAATTCTTCGCCTATCACCGGCTGGAAGCCAAGCCGCTCATAGAACGCGAAGGCTTCTTGCGGCGCACGGGTGTTCAGCGCGGTAAAATGCTGACGCGCCCTATCGATGACGGTCTCGACCATCATGCGGCCAAGGCCGGTGCGGCGGTGAGGCGCGCTGACGAACAGGTGCCGGACCCGGCCCTGGTCCCTCGCCTCGAAATAAGGATCGATGTTCAGCCCGCACACACCGGCGAGGTCGCGGCCATGCCATGTGCCGTACAGCGCCTCGCCCCGCTTCAGGAACTTGTTGCGGCCGCTTGCCCAGCCATCCGCCAGGCGCACCAGCATCCAGTACCCCTCCAGACGGCTCTCCTCCTTCAGCGCGTCGAAGCCCGGCGTGGTTGGCCGGAGCCGCTTGAGCACAAAGCCGACCTCCGCCGATCCACCCATGCCCTCACTCCGCCGCCCCCTCATTCCGCCGGTCGCGTCTCTTCGAGCACGCTTTCCTCGTGATAGAGGAAGCCGCCGGACTGCCGCTGCCACAGCCGCGCATAGAGCCCGTCAAGCGCCACCAGTTCGTCATGCGTGCCTTGTTCGACGATGCGGCCGCCGTCGAGCACCACCAGCCGGTCGAGCGCGGCGATGGTCGACAGCCGATGGGCGATGGCGATGACCGTCTTATCCTCCATCAGCAACGCCAGATTCTCCTGGATCGCCGCCTCGATGTCCGAGTCCAGCGCCGACGTCGCCTCGTCGAGGATCAGGATCGGCGCGTCCTTGAGGAAGACGCGGGCGATTGCCACGCGCTGGCGCTGGCCGCCCGACAGTTTGACGCCGCGCTCGCCGACAAAGGCCTCGTAGCCGGCACGGTCCCGGTTGTCGCGAAGGCCCACGATGAATTCGTGCGCCTCGGCCTTCCTGGCCGCAGCGATCATCTCGGCATCGGTCGCGTCAGGCATGCCGAGTTTGATGTTGTCGCGCAGCGAACGGTGGAACAGTGCCGTGTCCTGGCTGACGACACCGATATTGGCGCGCAGCGAATTCTGCGTCACACCAGCGACGTCCTGACCGTCGATGGTGATGGACCCGCTTTCCAGATCGTAGAGCCGCAGGATCAGATTGGCGAGCGTCGTCTTGCCGGCGCCGGACGGCCCGACCAGCCCGACCTTTTCACCCGGCCGCACGACTAGGTCGATGCCGTTGAGCACGCCGAACCCCTTGCCGTAGTGGAACTCGACATTCTTGACCTCGATGCGCCCACCGGCCACCACGAGTTCTTTTGCGCCGGGCGCATCGGTGAGGCCGAGCGGCTGCGAGACCAGCGCCTTGGAGTTTTCCAGCACACCGAGATTACGCAATATGCCGTTGAGCTGCATCATCACCCGGCCGAGCAGCATGTTGAGCCGCAGCACCAGCGACAGCGTGAAGGCGACCGCGCCAACGGTGATCGAGCCTTCGAGCCACAGATAGACGGCAAAGCAACCGATCGTCGTGATCATGATGCCCGACAGTGTCGTCAGCGCCATACGCACGCCGGTCAGTCGGCGGGTGAACGGGCGCAGCGCGTCGAGATAGATGTCGAAGCCGTTCTTGATGTAGCGGTCGTCGCCATCGGCCGAGAACAGTTTCAGCGTCTGCACGTTCGAATAGGAATCGACGATGCGGCCGGTGATCATCGAGCCGGCTTCGGCGGTTTCCTCTGCGTGCTTACGGATTGCCGGCAGATAGAGCTTGGCCAGCCAGCCGAAGGCGGAAATCCAGATCACCACCAGCACGGCCAGCCTGAGATCCAGCCCGGCGACCAGCGCCAGCGTCGTCACGGTATAGACGATCATGAACCAGATGACCTCGATGAAGCTTTCCATCAGGTCACCGGTGGCTTGGCCCGCCTGCCAGACCTTGGTGGCGATGCGGCCGGCGAAATCGTTCTGGAAGAAGGCGTAGGACTGGCGCGACACGTACCGGTGCGCCTGCCAGCGCACCAGATTGTAGAAGCCGGGCGTGATTGTCTGTTCGTCGACCAGCGCTGACAGGCCGACGACGATGGTGCGGATGACCAGCACCACCGCGATCATGAACACCAGTTCGGGGCCGGCGGCATTCCACAGCGCGTGCCAGCTGCGCTCGCCGGGAAGCTGGTCGAGAATGTCGACCAGCCGCCCGACGAAGTAGAACAGGCCGGCTTCGACCAGCGGTGCTATGCCGCCGATGAGCAGCATGGCGAAAAAGGCGAATTTCGCCTGGCCGACATAGTGCCAGAGAAAACCGCCGACGCTCGTCGGTGGCCGAAGATTCGCCGGCTCCCTGAACGGATAGACCCAGTTCTCGAACCAGCGATAGACGGCTGTCATCATGCGGCGGCCATCATTCTGCGGCTTGCCCCTTTGCACGTGCGTCATTGGCGGCATCGGCCGGGCCATCGTCGAGCAGGAACCCGCCCGACTGACGCTGCCAGAGCTGCGCGTAGAGCCCGCCCCGGGCGACGAGTTCCTCGTGCGAACCTTCCTCGATGACGTGGCCCCTGTCCATCACCACCAGCCGGTCCATCGCCGCGATGGTCGACAGCCGGTGCGCGATGGCGATGACGGTCTTGCCTTGCATGAGCTTGTAGAGATTCTCCTGGATGGCCGCTTCAGCCTCGGAATCGAGCGCGGACGYCGCCTCGTCAAGGATAAGTATAGGTGCGTCCTTCAAC
>NZ_JBFULQ010000439.1:0-4605 GCF_054049815.1 Mesorhizobium sp. P5_C1
CATGAAACATCGGGCAGGTCCGCCTTGCGCCTCTTTTCGGACATTGAGACCAGCGTCGCTGTGCGCTCAGAAACGGACTCTCGCGATCCAGAACCGCAGCTGGATGGACCAGCAAGCGCGCCGACGAGCAGCCGAGCCGAGCAGCAGACGCGCTCGGCGGAAGAGTCTAACACCTGGGTCCCAAGCCAATTTCCGCCTGCTGCGCTCCACGTTATTGCAAGACGTTCAAATTTGAGCTTTCGCACTCATGCTTTGTCGAGAGTATCTCCTGTAGTCATTTAAACCTTCTGCGCCGTAAGGAGAACGCAATGACTCGCAATCACGTTGAACGTCTTGGAGAGTTCAGGGAAATCCTGGTCGCGACTCGACGCGAAGGAGTCCGTAACGTGCACCATACCCGCGACGCAATGCGGGCAAGTGGCTTTCAGATCGGGGACAGCGACGGCTCCAGCTACGGAGCCGAGTTGAAGGCGCTCCAAGAGGAAATTGAGGCAGTCGACCGCGCCATCGAAGACGAGAAGCGGTTGGCCTTGGCCCTCGAGAGCGCGGCTCAATCCCGCCGACCGACTAAACCGAGAATCGTGAAGGCAACATAGAGTCGGGTACGGCCC
The DNA here is from genome assembly GCF_054049815.1 of Mesorhizobium sp. P5_C1. NCBI lineage: Bacteria > Pseudomonadati > Pseudomonadota > Alphaproteobacteria > Hyphomicrobiales > Phyllobacteriaceae > Mesorhizobium > Mesorhizobium sp. P5_C1. The sequence goes on from NZ_JBFULQ010000439.1 coordinate 612, forward strand.
TCGGCGCCCGTCGCGTCGATCGCCTGCGGCATGGTGTCGGGCTCGTTGCTGAGCGACAGCAGCGAGACGCTTGTCCAATTATCCCCCTGCCAGCCTCGGCAGCAGGAAAATCTCCGAGCCCTTTGGCAATTCCTTCGACCAGGTGTCGCGATAGATCGTGCCGTCGATGGCGACGGCGATGCCGCGGTCGATCAAGGGCTCGATGCCGGGATACTGTTCAGCCAGTTTCCTGAACAGCTCCCTTATGTCCTTGGCCTCGATCTCGACCTTGTTCTTGCCTCCGGCGGCCGCGCCAAGCGATCCCCAGAGCGTCACTTCGACCATCAGCCTGCCCGTTCCGCTTCGATCGCCGCCAGGATGCGTGGCGGCGACATGGGAATATGCGCCATCCGCACGCCGGCTGCATTTGAGACCGCATTGGCGATCGCCGCCAGCGGCGGCACGATCGACGTCTCGCCGACGCCGCGCACCCCGTAGGGGTGGTTGGGGTTGGGGATCTCGAGGATCTGCGTGTCGATCATCGGCAGGTCCGAGCAGACCGGGATGCGGTAGTCGAGGAAGCCGGGGTTCTGCAGCCGCCCGTCCTTGCCGTAGATATACTCCTCGTTGAGCGCCCAGCCGATGCCTTGCGCGGCACCGCCCTGATACTGTCCCTCCACATAGGTCGGGTGCACCGCTTTGCCCGCATCCTGCACCACCGTGTAGCGCAACACTCTCGTGGCGCCGGTCTCGGGGTCGACCTCGATATCGCAGATATGGGTGGCGAAGGAGACGCCGGCACCGTCGGCGACGAGTTCGCTGTGGCCGGCGATTGGTCCGCCGGTCGTGCCCGACGCGGCGGCAATCTCCTTCAGCGACAGCTTGCCGAGATTGCCGTGCTTCTCGCCCTTGGCAACCGCGTGGCCCTGTTCCCAGACCACGTCGTCGACGGCAATGTCCCACATCTGCGCGGCGCGTTCGCGCAGGATCTTGATCGCGTTGCGGGCGGCCGAGATGGTCGCCATGGAGGACGAGAAGGTGCCCCGGCTGCCGTCGGTCATGTCGTTGTAGCCGAGGCTGGAGGTGTCGGCGACGATCGCCTTGACCTGCTCGTAGGCGATGCCGAGCTCCTCCGCCGCCACCAGCGACAGCGACGCGCGGGAACCACCCACATCGACCGTTCCGACGGCAAGCGAGACCGAGCCGTCCATGCCGATGTTGAGGTCGGTGCAGGTCTGGCCGCCGAAGTTGAACCAGAAGCCGCAGGCCATGCCCCTGCCCTGGTTCTTTCCGAGCGGCGCCTTCATGTGCGGATGGTTCTTCACCGCCTCCAGCGTCGGGCCGATGCCGATCGGGCCATAGACCGGGCCGTAGGACGACCTGGTGCCTTCCTGCGCGGCGTTCTTTATGCGGAAGTCGACCGGGTCCATGCCGATCTCTTTGGCCAGTTCGTCGACCGCGCTTTCCACCGCGAACGCCGCCATGGGTGCGGAGGGCGCGCGATAGGCCGCCGTCTTCGGCCGGTTGACCAACACTTCGTAGCCGACCGTCTTGACGTTCTCGAGCCTGTAGCAGGCGAACGCCGTCATGGCGCCGATCTCGGCCCAGGAGCCCGGATACGGACCACAGGAATAGCGCAGCGTCGCTTCGGCGGCGGTGATGGTGCCGTCCTTGCGGGCGCCGATCTTCACGTCGATCGAGGTGGCGCTGGTCGGGCCCGAGGCGCGGAACACCTCGTCGCGGGTCATCACCAGCTTGACCGGGCGCCCCGCCTTGCGCGACAGCGCCAGCGCCACCGGCTCGGCCCAGACATGGGTCTTGCCGCCGAAGCCGCCGCCGATCTCCGAGGAGGTGACGCGCAGCTTCGAGGCTTCCATGCCAAGCAGTTGGGCGCAGTGTTGGCGATAGACGAAATGCCCCTGCGTGCAGACCCAGAGGTCGGCGGTGCCGTCGGAACTGACGCTCGCCACGCAGGCATGCGGCTCGATATAGCCCTGATGCGTCTGCTCGGTCTTGAACGAGCGCTCGACGATGAAATCGGCGTGCCCGAAACCCTGATGGACATCGCCATGGCCAAACTGGCTGCGCTTGGTGACGTTGGACGGCTTTACCGGCTTTTCCTCGAGGCCCTCGGTGAAGATGGCGTCGTTGATGAGCGGCGCGGAGTGCTTCATCGCCTCGTCGACATCGGTAACATGCGGCAAAAGCTCATAGTCGACCTCGATCAGCTTCAGCGCCTGCCTCGCCGTGCGGGCGTCGACGGCTGCCACCGCGGCCACCGCATGGCCGTCATAGAGCGCCTTGGTGCGCGCCATGCAATTGTCGAGGATGTCGTACATGGCGGCATCGCCATCGGTGAGGTCTGGCAGGTCGGCCGCGGTGATCACCGCTTTCACGCCGGGGAGCTTCTCCGCCTTCGACGTGTCGATCTTCCTGATCGTGGCGTGGGCGTGGGGGCTTCTGAGGACGCGCCCGACCAACTGGCCGGCCATGTTGAAATCCGCGCCGTAGCGGGCGCGGCCCGTCACCTTGTCTACGCCGTCGGGGCGGATAGGACGTGTGCCGACGGAGGCGAAGTTGCGAGTGGAGTAACGCGGATCGAAATTCATCGTCATGCTCCCTTCATCACGTTTGCCGCGTCCTGAACGGCACGCACGATCTTGTCGTAGCCGGTGCAGCGGCAGAGGTTCCCGGCGAGGCCGAAGCGGATTTCCTCCTCGGTCGGATCGGGGTTCTTGGCCAGCAGGTCCTTGGCCGCGATCAGGAAGCCAGGCGTGCAGATGCCGCATTGAAGTGCTGCATGCTCCAGGAATTTCTGCTGCAGCGGGTGCAGGCTGTCGCCATGCGCCATGCCCTCGACGGTCTCGACGCGGCGGCCCTCGGCTTCCGCACCGAGCACCAGGCACGAACACACCAGCCGGTCATCGAGGATGATGCTGCAGGCGCCGCAGTCGCCGGTGCCGCAGCCTTCCTTGACGCCCGTCAGCCCCAGGCGATCGCGCAAGACGTCGAGCAGCGTCTCGTCCGGCTGGCAAAGGTACTCGACGCTGTCGCCGTTGATTGTGGTTGAGACTGCTACACCAGCCATCATTTGCCTCCTGCACGAGCATAGGCGGTCGTGGCGGCCCGCTTGGCCAGCACACCCGCAACTTTCCTTCTGAATTCGATGGTGCCCCGCTTGTCGTCGATGGGGCGGCAGGCGCCAAAGCAGACCTTGGCGAGCCTTTCAAGCGCGGCTTCGTCCAGCGTCCTGCCGATAATGGCCTCGGCCGCCTCTTCCACAAGCAGCACGGTGGGTGCCGCGGCGCCCAGCGCCACACGGGCCGCTGTGACGACGCCCCGTTCGTCGAGCGTCAGGTTCACGCCGGCGCTGACCACCGCAATATCCATCTCCGTACGGGGAATGAAGCGCAGATAGGCATCGCCCGAGCGCGCTGCGCGCTTGTCGAGCAGGATCGCCTCGATGATCTCGCCTTTAGCCAGCGACGTCTTGCCCGGCGCGGTCGGCACGCTCCCCACGGGAATCGTTCGCCTGCCCCCCGGGCCGACTACCGATGCCCTGGCGCCGGCCGCGACCAGCGCCGGCACGCTGTCTGCAGCCGGCGAGGCGTTGCAGAGATTGCCTGTTATCGTGCAGCGTCCCTGCACTTGCTTCGAGCCGATCAGCTTGGCCGCTTCGACGACGCCGGGCCATGCCTTCTTCAGGGCAGAGCTCTCGCCCAGGACGGCACAGGGAACAGCGGCACCGATGCTGAAGCCGTCGGCCGTTTCCCTGATTTCACTCAAAGCCTCAATCGCCTTGATGTCGACGATCAGGTCGGGTTCGACAAAGCCGCCCTTCATCCTCACCAGTAGGTCGCTGCCCCCGGCAAGAATGGCGGCCGTACCTGTCGACCCGGCCAGCAGGCCAACGGCATCTTCGATTGAAAGCGGACGTATGTAGCGCATCGTCTCCCCTTGGTCTTCGCGATCTCAGCGAACCGTTATAAACAGTCTCCTCATAATGGCTATCCGG
>NZ_JBFULQ010000440.1:0-4604 GCF_054049815.1 Mesorhizobium sp. P5_C1
AAGGCGTAGCCTTCGGTAGCGCCTCAACGTCCGCCCATCTCTGTGCTACATTGCAATTTCAGCACGCTCAGGACGTGTGTGCCGAACACCGGCTGGAGCCGGAAGTACCGCCGCGCTTTCGTTACTGGATTGAGCCGCGAGGAGGATCAAGCATGTCTGACCGCGCCGACGTAGGCCCTCTGCAACTGGGCGAACGAGCGCCCAATTTCGTACTCGACGCAATTACTCGCGAGGGCAAGATAGCTATCGACGATTTCCGCGGCGAGAAGCCAGTGCTGGTTGGGCTGTATCGAGGTCTGCATTGTCCGTTTTGCAGGCGTCATATCGCGACGGTTTCGCTGCTCACACCAGCCCTTAACGCAAAGGGCATCGAAAGCCTCACGGTGGTGAACACGCCCATCGAGCGGGCGCGCCTTTATCTCCGGTACCATCCGATGGTTGGTTTGCTTGCTGCATCTGATCCGGAGCGCGTTTCACACCGCGCCTTTGGATTGCCCAATATGCAAATAACCGAGGGCGAGAGCGCATTGCCGCACAAGGTCTCGATGAGCGATGTGAAGGCGATGCGGCTCAACGTGCCGGGCGAAATGCCTGAGCCGATGGATCCGTTTGCCACGCTCGAATATCTGAACAAAAAAGACAATTACGATATCACTGAAGCGGACCAGCAAATGATGGCGACCGGCGTGGGCCAGCTCACCGGCCAGTTCCTGCTCGACCGCAACGGCGTCGTTCGCTGGACGTTCTCCGAAGTTTTCGATGGCGGCTTGGGCGCCCACCCGAACTCTGAGGCGATGATGTCGGTCGCGTCGCATATTGGTCAGTAGCGGCGCGGTTGCGGACATCGGCTGCACGGACAGCAGGTGTTATGCAAACCGTTAGTTCGAGCCGGCGTCGCCACGCTTGGGGCAGTCGCTTCGACGACGGGCTGAGTGCGGTGGGAATTCCAGTATGAGCGACCAACCACGCGCCAGCGCGGAAAGACAATGGCGTCGAGCCGCGATCAGCGCTTCATCGAGTGCAGGATGGCCTGCATGTGCTCTTCCAGGTCGAGTTCGCCCCGAGCCTCAGCGGTCAACAGGTACTCGGCCTTAGCCCGTCGGTCGCCTCGGCTGATCGCAGGATAGGAGCAGATGGCCAGCAATGCGTCCTGTTCAATCCGGTCTGCCCTCTTGCGTTCGTGGCTGCTACTGCCCGCTTGATGAACAACCGTGTAAAGCCCGACATAGGTCGCTTCATGGGCTCCGATCAGCGCCCGCAATTCGGGTGAGGCGCCTTCCCCTTCAGCAAGCGTCGGTTCAACGACCGAGGCCACGGCGGCGAACGCGAGCAGTGTACGGCGGGTGACTTCGGGCATGCCTCATATCCCTGCTGTCTGATCATGCGGGCTCACTATAGCACCGGCGCAACGGTTCGGAGAGATGCTCTGGGACGCGACCATACTGTCTGCTGACAAAATGTTATTCGCACCCGCAGATCGCCCTCCCGGGGCTGGCCGGTTGAGGGCCCTTAAAAACCGAAAGCGCAGCGCGTTGAGCCCACAAGCCACCCCTCACCCCGCCTGCCGATTAACCCGGGGGCGACAACATCGCCCGCCGGGTGCCTTCGCGCTGTCAACCGCACCCCAGCGGTAAGTGTGGCCTTAAGTCGCAATAACTGGCTTCCGAAAGCAGGGCCTTGGGCTTCATTGATGCTGTGACCAACACCATATGGTGATCCACAGCCCTCCAAAACGAGAGAAGCTCGCCCTGACGCGGTCGCACTGCGGCCGTCAGCCGGAGATGGCCATGAACTAGGAACCTGAAAACCATGCCTGAAAATATCAGACCAACTTCGAGAGACGTCCCCCTCATCCAGCTCGGCGTCTATCAGTGCCGCTACCCGGTGAGCGAAGACGCGTCRGTACCTGGCGGTTACCGTTTTTGTGCTGGGCCAACTTCGCCGGATCGCGTCTATTGCGATCACCACCACAGCATCGTGACCGCCGTCGACCCTCGCCGAGCCCGTTCAGGTCTCCACCCCGCTCAACGACGCGCCGCGTAAGTTAAGCGGGCGGCCTCCCCCGACCGCAAGCGCGACAAGGGGAGAGATTCAGCAGAATTTCAGAAATCTYCCGGTACGCGGCCGTTCATAGGCTGCATTGTTCTGAAGAACGAACCGGATGAGGTCGAACATGTCGCTGAATGAGAACACGCGCCAAGCCGCCCGGCAGGAACTGCTGGAATTTGCGTCCAGCGTCATGGTTGGGTCCCCTTGTGCGCCCATGCCTGGAACAATGTTCGAAATGCTGGAGATCATCGCCGTGGAGAGGCGGATGACTTCCAGCCAAGGTGAAGACAGGTCAAATTCCTCTGATCCCTTGACGTCCGAGCCGATTGGGACCCCAATCAGGCTGCGTTTGGTCGAGCTGGTCAGATCGGCATTCGATGTCGCAAGGAAACGGTGGGCCCATAYTGGCACTTGGCAGTTGCGAGCTTGATCTTGCCCGCGGGCTGCTTGTGCGCGATGGGAAACCCGTTGCTCTGCGCTGCAAGGCGTTTGATCTGTTAACTTACCTCAGCCGGAATGTCGGGCGTGTCGCGACCAAGTCTGAACTGATGTCAGCGGTATGGCCCGATGTGTTCGTGACCGAGGACTCACTGACGCAGGCGGTCAGGGAGTTGCGAAAGGCGCTGCAGGACGAAAGCCAAACCATTATCCGCACGGTTGCCAAACGCGGCTACGTCCTCTCTCTTCCCGATACGCCAAGACAAGAGCGCTCTGGACAGCCGAGTGTTGCGGTCCTGCGCTTCAGCAATGAAGGTGCGCCGGACGACTCCCCTTTGGTCGACGGTTTCGCCGAGGACATTGTCAATGCGTTGGCTCGCTTCGGAACGGTCGTTGTGCTGGCGCGCAATTCCGGATTTGCATTTGTCTCGGATTCCGCTTCCGATTGGCGTGCCGTTGGCGACAGCCTCGGCGCAACCTATCTGGTCCGCGGCAGGGCGACGACCCGCGCAGACGGCATGCGGGTCACCGTCAGTCTCATGACCGCTTCGACGGGTGAAGTCCTCTGGAGCGATACGTTTTCTGCTTCTGGCGGCCAGATCTTCGACATGCAGGAAGAAATCGCCAGCCGTGTGGTGAACCGGCTGGTCGCTCGGCTTGACGACGCGGGTATCAAGCAGGCAACTCCGAAGCCTCCCGATAGCCTGGCCGCATATGAGCTTGTCCTGCGTGGACTGGCCCGGCTGCGCGGTTATGGCGATGACGACAATCAGGCCGCGCGCGACCTCTTTCAGGCTGCGGTCGACAAGGACCCGACCTATGCTTTGGCGCACTCCTACACCGCGCTCGCCGATCTCATTATCGGTGGCTATGCCGAGGCATCCTCGGCGTTGCTTGCTTCATTGATCGACCGTGCGGAGTGTGCGGTGACGCTGGCGCCGGAAGAGCCACGCTGCCATCGCGTGCTTGCCCAGGCCTTGATCTCTGCCCGTCGGTTCGAAGCGGCCGAACATCACCTTCAACGCGCGTTCGACCTCAATCCATATGACGCCGATACGATTGCGCAAATGGGCTACTTGCTCACGATGAGAGGCAGGCCGCTTGAAGCACTCGCGGCGATTGACAGTGCGATACGGATCAACCCGATCCATCCTGATTGGTACCACTATGATCGCGCCATCGCCCAATACTCGGCGGGAGATTACAAGGCAGCGCTTGTCAGCATGTCCAAGGTCCCCCCGAGGACCCCCTGGCGACTGGCAAGGCTGGCGGGGTGTCACGCTCAACTCGGCGAACTGAAGGAAGCTCAGCGCATTATGGCAGAGGTCAAGCGGATGGCGCCTGATTACTCGCCACTTGAGTTTGCGCAAACCGGAATCGCCTTTGAACACGCGAGTGATGCTGAACACCTCATTGCCGGCGTCGCCAAGGCACTCGCAGCCTATGAGGACCAAGGCTAGGGCCGCCCAAGCGCGCCTGCTTCCTCAACATCGCAATCCAATGCAATAGACCGTGTAGCGTTCAGGTTCCAACGGTGGCTTTCTGCACGGGCATGCAAACGGCCGGGATGGAAAGCACTGACAGTGCAACCAAGACGACATGACGCGCGCGCATAGTGACCCCCAATGAACCGCCAACATAATATGGCCATGAATACTGAAGCGGCGCATCGTGTTTTTTTGGCGCATCGGTTTTTCTTCCGAAAGCTGCAAACGGTGAACTCAATCGCCACGCGCTTCAGCTGCGGAACAAACCGGCATGGCAGCGAGTTTCCGTCCGACGAGAACTTGAGGGAAAGCATGTCCAGATTTCTGCTGGCGACAAGCGTCGCCGTTCTTCTCGCCGGCGGGCCGGCCTTTGCCGCGGATGAGCCCCTGTTGCCGCCGCCCAACGCTAAGAAACTGTCGGAGATCCTCGCCAAGGTCGAGAAGCGCGACGGCTTTCGCTATGTCAAGGAAGTCGACTGGGACAGCGGCGCCTACGTCGTCACCTACTACACATCCGACAAGGCCAAGGTCGAAATCACCTACGATCCCGTGACCGCCGAGCCCAAATAGAGTGCGTCGGCACGCGCCTTGAATTTAGGTCTATTGGCCTTTCCTGGCGCTGGCGCCGCC
>NZ_JBFULQ010000441.1:0-4594 GCF_054049815.1 Mesorhizobium sp. P5_C1
GGGGACACGGAGCATCGCTTTCCCGCGCCTCAACGCGTTCTCCTACTGGATGTATCTCGCCGGCGGTTTGCTGTTGTGGATCGCCTTTGTGCTGGATACGGGACCGGATGTCGGTTGGTTCGCCTATGTCCCGCTCTCCGGTCCCCAATATGCGGCCGGGAAGCGAGCCGACATCTGGGCACAGATGATAACCTTCACCGAAGTCTCCGCGCTCGCCGTCGCCGTCGAGATCGTAGTTACCGTCTTCAAGCAACGCGCGCCAGGAATGTCCCTGGACAGGATCCCCTTGTTCGTCTGGTCGATGCTGGTCACGTCGTTTCTTGTCATCCTGGCGATGCCGGCGATCATGATCGCGAGCACGGCCCTTATCCTCGACCGGCTTGTCGAAACACATTTCTTCAATCCGGCCGCAGGCGGCGACGTCCTGCTGTGGCAGCACCTGTTCTGGTTCTTCGGCCACCCGGAAGTCTACATCATTTTTCTGCCGGCAGTCGGGATGGTGTCGACCGTCGTCGCGACGTTCACTCGTCGACCAGTGTTCGGCTATCTGGCGATGGTGATGGCGTTAATCGCTACGGGTATCCTGGCATTCGGACTATGGGTCCATCATATGTTTGTGGCCGGCCTTCCCCGGCTTGGAGAAAGCTTCTTCACGGCCTCGAGCATGGCGATCGCGGTCCCGGCGGGATTGCAGATATTTTGCTGGCTGGCGACGATGTGGGCAGGCAGGCCGACCTTCAAGACGCCGTTCTTGTTCGTCATCGGCTTCATGGTCATATTCGTCATTGGCGGCCTCACCGGCGTGATGGTGGCGTCCGTCCCGTTCGACACACAAGTCCACGACACCTATTTCGTAGTCGCGCACTTTCACTATGTCCTGATCGGTGGCGCTGTGTTTCCTCTGCTCGGCGCGATTTATTACTGGTTTCCCAAGGTGACGGGCCGGATGATGAGCGAGACCCTCGGTCGCTGGGTGTTCGGTCTGATCTTTGCCGGCTTCAACCTGACCTTTTTTCCCATGCATATTCTCGGGCTGCGCGGCATGCCGCGCCGCATCTACACCTACCAGCCCGAGATGCCATGGTCCGGCCTGAACATGTTCATCAGCCTAAGCGCCATCATACTTGCCGCCGGCTTCCTTTTGTTTTTCGTCGACGCCATACGCAGTGCCCGATCAGGTACCGTTGCGCCATCCAATCCGTGGGAGGCCTCGACGCTGGAGTGGACGACCTCGTCGCCGCCGCCGCCATACAACTTCGCCCGGCTGCCGGTGGTCGGCAGCCTCGAGCCCCTGTCTGACGACCCAAAGTCGCTAGCCGTCGTTTCGGGCCTGCGCGTCGACCGTCGTGAACTGGTGGTCAGCAGCGTCGTCGAAGCGCGTCCGGAAGCGCGGGAATCGTCGTCCGGGGACTCGATCTGGCCACTATGGGCAGCACTTGCCACCTCCGCGACGTTGATCTGGTCGATATTCACCCCATGGGCGGTTGTGTGGGGCTCGCTACCAGTCGCGATCGCACTCATTGGCTGGTTCTGGCCAAAGGGCACGCCGGAAGACGAGTCATGAAGAAAAGCGTCGCTCTCGACCTAACGGAACTTCCGCCCCATGGCCTCGGCACGGCGAGTGTTTCCTGGTGGGGAACACTCGCGTTCATGCTCATTGAAGGGACGGGCTTCGCTCTTTCGATCGTCGTCTATCTCTATCTCATGAGCCTGGCACAGCACTGGCCCCTGGATGCCCCACCACCTGATCTGCTCGCCGGAACGACCCTGACGGCTCTTCTGGTGGCGAGTCTTGTCCCCAACATCCTCCTCGCCCGCTGGGCGCGAGCCCAGGATTTGTTGAAGGTTCGTATCGGCCTGATTGTCATGTCCCTGCTCGGCCTAGTACCGCTGATCCTGCGCGCGTTCGAGTTTCCGGCAATGCATATCAAGTGGGATCAGAACGCCTACGGGTCGATCGTGTGGGTGATGCTCGGCCTGCACACCACACATATCGTGACTGATCTGGTCGAGACGCTGGTGCTGACCTGCCTCATGTTTTCACGCCATGGCGACAACGGGCGCCGTTATGGGGACGTCAGCGACAACGCGATGTACTGGAACTTCGTGGTGGCGACTTGGTTGCCCATGTATGCCTGCCTGTATTGGGTCCCACGCCTATGACCAACGTCAAGCTTCGATACGCCGGACTCCTTATACCGCCTGTGACCTGGGCGCTCAGCACTCAGCTTGGACAAATCACGCCCTACATCGATTGCCGCCAGACTGTTTCCTGGACGGCGGCCTCTTCCGGCATACTTCTCGTCGTCTCGACTGCAAGCCTCGCTACAGCATGGGCCACTTCAGCGGGATTGGCCAAGCCAGCCCGGTTTATCTTTGATACAGGTTTTCTGATCGCACTGGCGTTTGTCTTTGCGCTGTCGTTGCAGGGGGCGGCCACTATGCTGCTTGACCCATGCCAGCGCTGATCGGCGCCACGATTTCTTTCATGATCGCCACCCCGGCAATGGCGCACTGGGATGAGGCCCATGGTTCTGGAATTCCATGGACATTTGATCCTTGGATCGTCGTGCCTCTTGCAATGCTTGCCGCGCTGTACGGCATTGGCACCGTGAAACTGGGCTGGCGAAGCAGACGGAGCTTGCTCATCCGTGCCTTGCTGTACTGGGGCGGCATACTAACCCTGGCGGGTGCACTGATTTCGCCGCTTCACTGGCTTGGAGAGCACCTTTTTACCTTTCATATGATCGAGCATGAGATCGTCATGGCTATCTCAGCCCCCTTGATCGTGCTCGCGCGTCCGGTTGGTATCCTGCTGTGGGGATTGTCCGGACGAGCGCGTCACATCGCTGGGTCACTGATGCGTTCACCCCTGATACGCGGGACATGGGACTGGTGCACGAGCGCCACAAACGCCACCATCATCCATGGCGTCGCCATCTGGGCCTGGCACATGCCGGGGCTGTTCGATGCGGCCTTGACCAACACGACCCTGCATCGCCTTCAGCATCTCAGCTTCTTTGCGACAGCGATATTGTTCTGGTGGGCGATTGTCTGGCGAAGCGATTACGGCGCCTCAGCCTGGCACCTGTTCGCGACCATGATCCATACCGGCGTTCTTGGCGCCTTGATGGCGCTCGCGCCACGCGTGCTTTATCTCGCGCAGACCCAGGCCGCGAAGGCTTGGGGATTGACGCCCTTGGAAGACCAGCAATTGGCCGGCATGATCATGTGGGTGCCAGCTGGCACGATCTATGCGGCAGCGGCAATGACCATGCTGGCGCTCTGGATTCGTCGCTCAAGCGAAAGAAGGCCGCAAAATGCCTGATCTGCTTGCGTCTCCCGCTGGCCGCGCCACCTTGACGGCTGTTCTTCTTCTGGCGGCATCGGCCGCTTTTGTCACGGCCAACATCACGCGCGACAACCTCACCCGGGTGACCCTAGCCAAAACGATGACCGGCGGCGATCCAGAACGCGCTCCAGAAATCTTTCGCCGCTACGGCTGCTCCGGTTGTCACACCATCGCCGGCATACCGGGCGCGGACGGCCAGACCGGTCCCCCGCTCACCGGACTGTCAAAGCGTGTGTATATTGCGGGCGTGCTGGAAAACAATTCCGACAACCTGATCGCATGGATTGTTTCGCCCCGGACCTTCTCCCCACAGACGGCGATGCCGGCAACTGGCATCTCGCAACAGGAAGCCAAAGACCTTGCCGCGTATCTCTACGCCCAATGACCTCTGATGTGCTGTGACGTCAGGACAAGAAACCGCTTCGCATTTTTCCTGGAATCGCTTCAAGGATGTGGCGTGGCAATCGGTGCGAGACCTTTGATATAACGTGCGATGGCCTGGCGGTCGCCGTCAGGCAGCATTGCCGTATTGGCCACGACATCGGCCATGGAAGATCCCACGCGACCGTGGTCGGGAGTCTCGCCCGTTTTGAGCATCGTGGCGATGTCATTCTCGGTCCATCCGCGCAACTTGTCCTGGGTGATGTTTGGCACAAATCCCGTACCTTGCGGATCGATACCACCGGCAAAGCGAATGTCCGGTTTGATTGCGCCAAAAGCGTTGCGGGTGGAATGGCACTCGGAGCAGTGTGCGACGGTCTCGACGAGATAGGCACCGCGATCATGCACGGAGTCTCCGTCGAAATGCGCAGAGGTTGAGCCTTCGCGAAAGAACATCATTTTCCAAATTCCGACCGACCGCCGGATGCTGAACAGGATCGCGGGACTATGCGGCGGCGCACGTCCCGCTACCTTGGGAAGCGTCTTGAGATAGGCACTAAGATCCCTAATGTCCCCGGCCGTCATACCCGTAAAGCTCGTAAAGGGAAAAGCGGGATAGTAATGYTCATGCCTTGGCGAAACGCCGCCGATGAGCGCATTTGCCAGGTCGGTGACGCTCCATGCGCCGATACCATCGACGGGATCGGGGGAAATGTTGGGAGGCCGAAAGGTCCCGAATGGTGAAGCGAGCGCCATACCACCGCCAAGCCTCAGCCGGTCGGGCTGTCCAGGTGTAGCATGACATGAACCGCAATCTCCGGCATTGAAGACGATCTCACCATGCGCGACATCGCCCGGGCC
>NZ_JBFULQ010000442.1:0-4560 GCF_054049815.1 Mesorhizobium sp. P5_C1
TAGTAGGCGCGGGCAACGGCCGGTCCACGCACCTTCAAGCGGCCAAATGTCTTGCCATCCCAAGGCTGAGCATTGTCGTCGTCGTCGGTCACCTTCATTTCGACGCCGAAGGGCGGGTAGCCCTGTTTCTGCTGGACGTCGAGCCGGGCTTCACCCTGGAGACCGGCATAGTCCGGCTTCAAGGTGCACAGCGTGCCGAGCGGCGACATTTCGGTCATGCCCCAAGCGTGGATGACCTGGACATCGTAGTTCTGCTGAAACTTGGTCATGATCGCGCGCGGGCAGGACGAGCCGCCGATGACGACCTTGTTCAGATAGGGAAGCTTCTTGCCGGTCTCCTCCAGATACTGCAGCAGCATCATCCAGACGGTCGGCACAGCAGCGCTGAAGGTCACCTTCTCGGTGTCGAGCAATTCATAGATCGAGGCGCCGTCCATCTTGCAGCCGGGCATGACCAGCTTGGCGCCGATCATCGGCCCGCTCTGGCCAAGGCCCCAGGCATTGGCGTGGAACATCGGCACGACCGGCAAGATCGTATCGCGTGCCGACAGCCCCATGGCGTCAGGCATGGCGGCGATCATGGCGTGCAGCACGTTCGAGCGGTGGCTGTAGACGACGCCCTTCGGATCGCCCGTGGTCCCCGACGTGTAGCACATGCCGGCAGCCGTGCCTTCGTCGAAGGTCTTCCAGGCGAAGTCGCCATCCGCCTCATCAAGCCATTCTTCATAGGCAACCACATTCGGCAGTGTCGTCTGCGGCATGTGCGCCTTGTCGGTCAGCACGATCACCTGTTTCAACGACTTGACGGCGCCGGCGATCTTCTCGAGCAACGGCACGAAGGTCAGGTCGACGAAGACAGCCTTGTCCTCAGCATTGTTCATGATCCAGACGATCTGCTCGGGAAACAGGCGTGGATTGAGCGTATGGTAGATGGCGCCGATGCCCATGATGCCGTACCAGGCCTCGATGTGGCGCGCCGTGTTCCACGCGAGTGTGGCGATGCGGTCGCCCAGGCGATAGCCGTCGCGTTCCAGCCGCTGGGCGACCTTCAGGGCGCGGCGATGGATGTCCGCATAGCTGGTGCGCACGATCGGCCCCTCGATCGAGCGCGACACGATCTCGCGCACGCCATGCTGCCGCTCGGCATTGTCGATGAGCTTATGGCAAAGCAGCGGCCATTCCTGCATCAGTCCCAGCATTCGTTCCTCCCCTGCGCTTTGCGTCGTGCTTTTCGTGCCATTGTGGAGCGAACCGGCGGATTGTCCAGCCACCAGCACCGGCAAGCCCAGCATTGATAGGCATGACGGACAAGACCGCCACAATCCGGCCATCGTCGGCGTTAAGGTTCGTTAACGGGCAAGGGGCGATTGGCGACTGAAAGAGGTTCGCATGGACGCGCAGCTCGACGACAAGTCCCTTGAGAATACGCTTGCCGAAAGTCTGGCCGATCTGGGCCCTGATACAAAGACTGTTTCCGAAGATGAATTTGTTGAAGTTGTCGGCGGCGCGCTGGAAGCGGTCGGCGGCACACTGCTGTTCAAGATGTGCGTCCAGAACGAAGGCGAAGGCCAGCACGTCGCGGCCGCGTCGATCGGCGACGGTGGCAACCGCCAGTTCCTGCTGCTCACCTTGCCAACCGGTGGCGGCCCCCTGAAGGTCGAGACCACATCGAGAAGCAGCAACCCGGTGGCTGGTATCGCAGCCGCCTACGCCGGGCTTATGGATGCGTTCAAGACCGCCGCCTGACTATCGACAGGCAATCTTCGAAACCGTGATCGGGCCTGCACCCGGCCTGGGCTAATGGTTTGCGTGTTGCGTGACGACAGCAGGCCTTGCGTAAGGCGTTTGCGCGACACACCTTAAAGCCGAGGCAAGGAGAACCCGCATGGATCAGATCGTCAACCCGGCACCCGGGTTCCAACGCAATCCCGACAAGGTCATCACCATCGAGCCTTATGTCGGGACCGTTACGGTGCGTGTCGGAGACACGGTCATAGCGTCATCGACGAAGGCCAAGGTGCTGACCGAGCCCCCCTATCCCGCGGCCTTCTACATTCCGTTCGCCGACATCGATTTCGGCAAGCTCAGCAGCACGGAACATTCGACCCACTGTCCCTACAAGGGCGATGCCAGCTATTGGAGCGTGCTGCCTGCGGGCGAGACCGGCCAGAACGCGATGTGGGCTTACGAGCAGCCTTTCGACGAAATGGCTGAAATCCGCGACCACGGCGCATTCTACGCCAGCAAGGTCAGCATCGAAGCGAAAGCGGGCTGAGCACTTCGACTTGCCTCTCAGGTGCATCGGGAGTCAGGTCGGGCCGACATCACCCGAATATCAACGCACCTAGTCCGTGGTGCCGTGATTGCCGAAGCCGTCGGCATCGTCGAGCCGCACGAAGGTCAGGCCCTTGGCCTTGAGCGCCAGAAGCCCCTGCACCACGCCTTCGCCGGCCGCATGGGTCGGCTGGTTGATGTGCGAGATAATGACGTCACCGTCCTTGGCAGCCGCGATGCGCCGCGCGGTTTCCCTGGCGCCGAGCAATGAGCCGCCGTCGCCGTTTATCGAGAATCCCGCGATCTTGAAGCCAAGCTTGCGGATCATGGCGATTGCCGACGGGCTGTATTCGGCGGTCGCGCCACGAAACCATTTCGGCGCCGGCTCGCCTGTCTTGGCAAGGGCGGCGGCACCCGACTGGACCTCGGCCAGCACGGCGTCGGGGCTGCCGGCGCTGCGGATGCCGTAGATCTTCTGCGGCGTGTCGACAGCCGGGATATGATGGCCGCCGTGGTTTTCCAGTTCGAACAGGTCGGGATGCGCCCGCATGATTTCTACCGCGGCGGCGTTTCGCTTCAGCCAGATGCCGGTCACGAAAATGATGGCGGGTATCTTGTTTTCGACCAGCGCCGAAAGGATCCGGGTGTCGGTCTGTCCACCGCAGGCATCGAGCGTGAGCGCAACGCGGCCGGCTCCGCTTGCCTCCGGCCTGATGTGCAATGTCGGCTCGACAAGCGGCGCGGCATGGCCGCTGGACACCACGGCCAACGACATGGCGATCACGCAGAGACTTCTTTGCAGCAGGCGCATCAAACCGACTTCCCGACCGGTGCTTTCAGGCAGGTATCCCAAGACCCACATGAAGGCGAAAATCGGGATGGTGCATAGCAGAAAAGCGCCCGGCGCGACAATTTGACTGTCCGTGGTGCGAGCGGCTTGTTCCGCGGCCCGCGACGGCCGTTGTCCGCGCGACGCATGAACTCAGATGGCGCGTTCGAGCTTCACGTCGGTGCGCGAAAGGAGTTCGCGCACCGCATCGACGACTGGTTTGACCTCCAGTCGCCAGACGCAGTAGGCCCTGCCGAAATCCGGCCGGCCGCAACGGTCGTTGGCCACGCAGTCGCAAGGCATCGGCGGTTGAAGCGCGATATTGGGCACGCCAACGGGACCCCACTGCGACGGCGGCGTCAAGCCGAACAGCCCGACAACCGGGATTCCGGCTGCAGCCGCCATGTGCATCGGCCCGCTCTCATTGCCGAGAAACAGCCGGGCCTGTTTCAGCACCGCCAGCAACGTCTCAAGCGACAGCGCTCCAACGAGATTGACGACGGGCGACGCTGTCCTGGCGACGATGCGTTCGGCAATCTCGCGCTCGTCCGGGCCGCCGACCAGAACGACGTCCAAACCGGTTTCGCCGGCAATCTCTCCAATCGCCTCGGCAAACCGCTCCGGCTGCCAACGTCGCCCTTCGAAGCTTGCGCCGGCGTGCACGGCGATGAAAGCGTTTGGATGAACATGATGCTTGCCCAGCAGCGCCAACGCATTTGACGTCTCGGGCGGCAGCGGTTGGAGGTTTGGAACCGTCACATGGAGACCGATGCCAAGCGCCTGGAGCGGCGAAAGATAGCGGTAGACGAAATGTTCCTCACCAAAGCCAAATGGCTTGGCAAACACGTTGGCGGGCTGCCGCTCCAGCAGACGCAATGGCCTCTCGGTGGGATTGTAGCCGACACGGGTCTTTGCATTGACCAGCCCGGTGAGCATGCGCGACGTCTTTGAATCGGTCAGGTCGATCGTCAGGTCGAAATGGGAACGGCGCAGCGCCCGCACGACGGCGTAAAGCTCTTTGCCGCGCTGCAGGGGGGTGCCGCGCAGGTGGGCACGCTTGAACGTGACCACCTCGGAGGCAATGTCATGGGCGACTACGAAGCTCGCGAAGCGAGCGTCGCACAGAAACACCAGCCTGGCATCGGGGAATTCGAGCCGCAGGTTTTCTGAGAGCACCGAGGCGAGAACGAGATCTCCAATGTACTTCGTTTGAATGACCAGGATCGAGCGAATCGGCGCGGGTGCAGTCTGMAACATCTGTTTCCCAGGACAATTGGCGGGATGTCGAAATTACGCAATGATTACGCAATGCCGTCAGCACGTTCGTGTGAATTGCTTTACAAAACGGTAAGCTCGACCGGATGGATCCTATCCGCGGCCGGCCTTAGAGCAATTCACCGTTCACGGAAACGGCGAATCTCCTTTGCTTTGACGCAATTCCCGAAGCAAAACCGTAT
>NZ_JBFULQ010000443.1:0-4560 GCF_054049815.1 Mesorhizobium sp. P5_C1
GGCGAGATTGTATTCGGTGTAGTGCATCTTCACCTTGCCGTCGGCGTTGAGCTCCATCAGTTCGACAAGCTCGGTGAAATTGCCGACCAGGCTGCCGCCGATGTTGATCTCCTCGATGACGAGATGCGCGGTCGGTACGTTGATGTTGCCGCCATAGCCGACGACGAACAGTTGCCCGCCCTTGCGCACCATCTTCCAGCAGATGTTCTCGACACCGAGTTCACCGACGAAATCGATCACCACATGCGCCCCGCCGCCGGTGATCTGACTGACTTCCTCGACAATGTTTGGTCCGCCATCGAGGACGAAGTCGGCGCCAAGGTCCTTGGCCAGCACCCGCGCTGCCGGCTCGCGATCGACGGCGATGATGCGGCAACCCGAAATCGCGTGCAGCGATTGCAGAGCGATATGCCCAAGCCCGCCTATGCCGAGGAGCACGCAGTAACTCCCCGGCCGCAGGAGCTTGGCGGCGCGCTTGGCGGCGCGGTAGGCGGTGATGCCGGCATCGGCCAGCGGCGCCACCTCGATCGGCGTGATGTTGGCATTCAGCTTGATCAGCGAGCGTTCGCTGGTGATGAAATATTCGGCGAAACCGCCATTCATGCCAAGGCCGGGGAACTGGCCGTTGTCGCAATACATGTCCTCGCCATGGCGGCAGTTGAGGCAGATGCCGCATGAGCGGAAGGGGTGGCAGATCACCGCGTCGCCGCGCTTGACCGATCGGACGCCACTGCCGACCTCCTCGACCCAGCCGGCATTCTCGTGGCCCATGATGTAGGGCAACAGCGTGCCTTCGGGATCCATCGTCGGCTTCCACACCCCTTCGATGATGTGCAAATCGGTACGGCAGAGACCGGCGGCGCCGACCCGCACGATCACCTCGTCGGGCGCGGTGATCGTCGGCGCCTTGACCTCCTCGATCTTGAGCCGAACATTCATCTTCGGGTCGTATTCGTAGAGTCTGGCAGCTTTCATCGTCGTGTCCTTTCAACGTCGAAATCGTTGCGTTGCAATGTTGCTTCAGGCGCGGCCGAGTTTTTCCGAGCCGCCGCCACGCGCCGGACCGGCCGTCGGATCCTCATCCTCGGCGAGATCGCCAATCAGCGTTTCGGTGGTCAGGATTAGCGTCGCCACGGAAGCTGCGTTGGCGAGCGCGGTGTAGGTCACGCGGACCGGATCGATGATGCCTGCCTCGAACATATTCTGATACGCGCCGGTCGAGGCGTTGTAGCCATAGCCGCCATTGATGCGGGTGACCTCGACCACCACCGCTTCGGGATCGGCGCCGGCATTGGCGGCGATGCGCCACAGCGGCCGCGACAGGACCGAGCGCACCAGGCGCACGCCCTCGGCGACATCGCCATCGACGCCGGCCGCGACCTTGTCGAGCAGCGGCGCGATCTGCGCGAGTGCCGAACCACCGCCGGCGACCACCCCCTCCTCGGACGCGGCGCGCACCGCATTCAAGGAATCCTCGATCAGCTGGATGGTCCGCTTCTGCTCGACCGGCGTGACACCGCCGGCGTAGAGGATCGCGGTGCCGCCGGAGAGCTTGGCCAGGCGTTCGCGCAGCTTGTCCTGGTCGATGTTGGGCTGCGAGGCTTCATACTGACGCTGCACCTGGGCACGGCGCGAAGCGATTGCGCCGGGGTCGCCGCCGCCGCGAATGATCGAGGTGTAGGACGAACTGGTCTTCACCCGGTCGGCCGTCCCGAGATCCTCGGCGGTGACGTCCTCGAGCCGGCCGCCGAGATCGCGCGCGATCACCCTGCCGCCGGTGATGATGGCCAGATCCTCCATCATCGCCTTGCGCCAGTGGCCATATTCCGGCGGATGGACGACCAGGTACCGTCCCGGTCCCTGCTTGCCGAGCAGCGTCACCACCACCTCCGGCGACATTTCCTCGGACACGACCAGCAGCGGCCGGCCATCCGCGTCGGCAATGCGGCGCACCGCATCGAGCTGCCCGGGCTCCTTGATCTTGAGGTCGGTCATCAGGATGTAGGGCCGTTCGAGCACCGCCTCCATCTTCTCCTGGTCGGTCACCATGTGATGCGAGAGGTAGCCGCGTTCGAAGGACATGCCCTCGACGACATCGAGCGTGGTCTCGGTGGTAACGCTGAAATCGGTGGTAATGACGCCTTCGGCGCCCACCCGCCGATGGGCTTCCGCCACCAGCGCGCCAAGCTTGATGTTGGTCGCCGCGATATTGGCGACCGAGGCCAGGATCCCGTTGCCCTTGGCGGGTTTGGCGGAAGCCTTGAGCGCCGCCACCACCGACGCCACGGCAAGGTCGATGCCCTTGCACAGATCGACGGATTTCACCCCGCGCTCATTCGCCTCGACACCACCCTGGATGAGCGCGTTGGCGAGCACGATGGCCGTCGTGGTGCCGTCGCCGGCGATCTCGTTGGTCTGCATCGACACTTCGCGGACGACCTGCGCGCCCATGTTTTCGAAACGGTCGTGCAGTTCGATCTCGGAGGCGATGCTGACACCGTCGCGGGTCACCATCGGCGTGCCGATCGGTCGGTCGATCATGGCGTTCATGCCTTTGGGGCCGAGCGTCGGCTCGACGGCGGCGGCGAGCCGGAAGACGCCACGGGCGAGAGCACGGCGGGCCTCGGAGTTGTGAAGCATTATCTTGGGCATGATTCCTCCTTCCGCCTTACGGGCGGGTTGTTGGTTAGGGGCCTCGTGCAAGGGAGGCCGTTGCTGTCAGCTCTGCTTCAGGCGGTCGGTGCGGTCCTGGCCGGCACGCGATCCAGAATGAAATCGACCAGCGTCGGTTCGCCGTCGACCACATCCAGTTCCTTGTATCTGGTCTGCTTGAGCCCCCGGCACAGCGCGCCGTTGAACTCCATGTTGATGCGCACACCGCGCAGCTCGGCGAGATGAGCACCGAGTGCGCCAGGCGGTATGGGCTGGCCTTCCCAGGTCACGAAGACGGGATCGTCGGCCCGGCGATCGAGAAAACGCTCGAGCAGGGCCGCCCTGTATCTCGGCTTCTGCTTGGCCGCCTCGCCCGGCTCGAACCGCGCGACGTCATAGGCCGCAAGGTCCATGCCAAGGATTTCCCGATCGGTCAGGCCGTGCAGCCGCAGGCCGCGCAAAACCGCCTCCTGGCGTCGCTTGAAGGCCTTCATCCTGAAGGTCTCGCGCAAGGCGGCGAGATCCTGGTCCTCGGCAAGCACGGCAAAGATGTCGCCGAATGTCTTGCCGGCTTCCATGCCGCGATTGACCTCCTCCGCGAACATGTGGTCGTGCAACTTGACGCGATAGTCCGGCGCCCAGGAGAGCTGGTCGAGCGCCTTGCGGACGCCGTCCAGCATCAGGAACGCGAAGTTGGGCGAACACCAGTAGGTCGGCAGGCGGAAGTCGACCTCGGCGCTGCCGTCGCCCATCACCTCTGCCCGCTCGACGAAGCCCATCTCGGTGATGGCTTCGTCGAGTTCCGGGTCGTTTACCTCATCAAGGCGCCGCCAGAGTTCCTTCTCGCGGCTGCCGGAAACGCTGGCGGTTGCCATGGCCCCTACTCCGCAGCGATGCTGAAGGGCGTGCTGGCCAGCGCCTTCTTCTTGGCCTCGACGTCGATGTTGTAAAGACGCGCGGCGTTGAGGCCGAGAATCTTCTCCTTGATCTCGTCGGTCAGCTGCACGCCCCGTTCGGCGGCGATGTCCTGCGGGATCTGATAGGCCCAGAATTTGTCGACCAGCCAGCGCGGCGTCCAGATCGCATAGTCGGAACCGAACAGGATCTTCTCCGGCCCGAGCCAGAACAGGAGCTCGGCGATGACCTCGCCGAAATAGCGCGGGCGCGCATGGATGAACGGCAACGCAACCGCCAGGCCGCCATAGACGTTGGTCTCCTGCGTCGCGATCCAGCAGAAATCGTCGAGGCGCGGCAGGCCGCAATGCTCGACAATCCAGTTGAGGTTCTGGAAATCCGTCGCCGCGTGGTCGACGTCATGGACGTCGAAGGCGTCCTTCGAGAGCGGGATGATCGTCGGGCCCTTATGGACGTGGATGTTCCGGATGCCGAGCTTGTCGCAGAGTTCGAAGCATTTGTAGGCATCGGGATCGGTGAGCTTCCAGCCCTTGGAAGCGCCGTTCCATTCGGCCGTGTACATCTTCACGCCCTTGACGTTGTAGGTCTCCTTGAGGAAGTGGATGTATTCAAGCGCCTTCTCGCCGTCGCGCGGATCGAAGGCGCCGTTGACGATGAAACGCTCGGGATAGCGCTTGGCCACCTCGGCGTTGCGCTCGATCGTGTTGAAGCCGTTCTTGTAGAAGTCCTTGAGATAGGTCGACTGGACGATCGCCACATCGTCGGGACCGTCGATGAACAGGTCGCGATAGAGATCGTCAGCGCTGTACTTCTCGAACTTGCTCTTCTCCCACAGCTGGTCCTTCGGGCTCAGGCCCGTGTGATAGGCATAGAAGCACTCGATGAACTGCTTGCCGTGGATATTCTTCTGGTTCTCCGGGCTGCCGTCCCAGAAATGAGTGTGGCCGTCGACCACGAAAATGTCCTTGCCTTCCGGTGTCCTGTACATTGTTG
>NZ_JBFULQ010000444.1:0-4557 GCF_054049815.1 Mesorhizobium sp. P5_C1
TCGTTGTCGATTGGGTGCTAAACATAAGCTGCGGACTCCTGCGCCAAGAGGGTTCGATTTGGTCGTGGGCGGTACCTAGGGCTGCGGGCGATCGATCCGCCTGACCTTGCAAACGCGCGCGCCAAGACTATTCCGCTGCCGGGGAGGAAATGTTCCGGAGCGTTCGGTGTGAGGAAGCCACGCGAATGTCCCAATTCTGACTCCCTCCAGCGTGCCGATTGCCTGGTACTCCATGCCATGGAACTATCCGCTCTATGAGCTGTGAGGCGAGTTCAGCGTTGCAAATAGCTGTAAATATTCGCGCCCAAGACAGGCTGTGAATAGGTACATGCGTGGGGCATCGCTCCAGGCGCCTGGCGCGAGCACGAAAGAGCCACGGGGGTTGAAGGCGGACCGCGACTGGTTTGCAGAACTCAGTTGGTCGAGCTCAGTTCGTCGAGAAGTCGGCGCGCGGCAACCAGATCTTGGGTTCCAAATCCCTCTTTGAACCGTTGGTAGATGTGGTCGAGCATGGAGCGGGCGTCCCCGCTCCGGCCGTGTTCCCGCCACACGCGTGCCAGAGGAATTGCAGCTCTCAACTCCCAGCCCAGGGCGGATTGCTTGCGGGCACGATCGATCGAGCGGAGCAGCGAACCCTCTGCTGCAGGAAGGTCCGGTCTCGGCCGCGCCAGCAGGATTTCGCCTCGGGCTCGCAGCAGGTCGGGCAACCAGAGTATCTCTCCGACTTGCTCCGCATGCGCCACAGCCTCGTCTATGGTGGCCAGCGCTTCCTCCGGCCGACCGGAAAGGGCCAGGCCCTCGGCCAAGGCACGCGATGCCGGCAACGTCACGATGCGGTACCGATTGGCATCCATCGCTTTCAGTCCTGCCCGCAGGATTTCGACGCCCGATGCCGCATCGCCGCGCGCGACCATGAATTCACCTTTCAGCGCGAGGCCAACGGCGTGATAGGGGGCAAGGGAGTATTTGATAGCCTGCTCGATTACGATTTCGGTATGCTCTTCCGCTGCTTTAAGATCGCCACTCCAGTGGAGAACAGGGATGAGATAGATGAGAGCAATGCAAGATGAGACCGGGTGATCGTAGCCTTGCGCAGTCTTGATCCCCTGACGTGCAATTTTGCAACCCTGATCCGCGAAGCCGCACAGCCACAAAGACCTGGCGAGCGTTGCGAGCCCTGATGCACGGTGGTCGTGGCCAAAGAAGCTCACCCTCCCCAGCTTGAAATCTGACGCAAGCCTCATGCCTTGTTTGCAGTGACGCAGCGCAGCCGCCTGATTGCCGGTTAGATGATACGATCCACCCAAGATCCATTCGGTCATTGCGTTTTCGGTCGGGCCGCCGCTCGCCTTGGCAACGGTGTCGCTTCGTTTGGCCGCCGCCAAGGCGCCGCTGAAGTCGCCCTGGCGCGTGAGAAAAATGTAGAGTCCAGAAAGCAACTGGAGTTGACGTCCTCCATCCCGCAAAGTCTCGGAGAGGTCCAGGCCGCGCTCGATGCCGGCCCTGACTTCCAAGCTGTTGCCGCGGGCGTACATGGCTGACATCGCCAGAGCTCCCTGGAGCTCCAGTTCCAGTTGCATCCCGTGATCCGTCTCGTGCAGCGAGCCCAGTGCTCGCCGGCACCATTGTTGACACTCATCCAGCAGTGAAAGCCCCAGGAATAACGCAGCCCCATGCGCAGCCAGCTTAATGGCGATGGAACGGTCGCCCGAGCTTGAAAAACTCCACGCGAGCGCTTTGCGGACGTTGCCAATGTGCGGAGCGTAGGCGGCTACGTTGTGGGCATCAAAAGCCGACCCTTTGGCCAAGCCATGCTCCAGCAAGTCGACGAAGTGGCAAGCGTGACGTCTTTCGGCCGCATCCGCCTCCCCGCCTTCCGCGAGCTTGGCCGCGGCATAGGCGCGTGTTGTGTCCAGGAGCCTGTAGTAAGCAGGCCCGCTTGTCGACAATACCCCCATGAGAGACTTGTCGATCAGGCTGGCGATCGTGTTGGTGACCATTTGCGTCTCGCCATCGCCCCCGGCGACTGCATGCGCCGCCGCCAGCGTGAATTGGCCAACGAATACGGACAGCCTGCAGAGGGTTCTCTGCTCATCCGCTGACAGGAGCCTGAAGCTCCAGTCGAGCATGGCCTGCAGCGTCTGATGCCGGGGCGACGCGCATCGCCGGCCCTGCAGGAACAGCCCGGCGCCGCTGTCCAGGAGATCGGCGGTTCCTTGAATACCGTTGGTGCCCACACGACTGGCAACCAGCTCGATCGCCAGAGCAATTCCATCAAGCCGGCGGCAGATATTCGCAACGATTGGAGCTTCGGTGTCGCTGAGCTCGGCACGGTGCCCGCTCGATCCCGCCCGCTCCATGAAAAGCTGGACGGCGGGCGAAGCCAGCGCCTGAACGGCAGATGGCGTGTCGTTAGGCGGACTGTCGAGATGCATCAGCAAATGCACATACTCGCCCTCAACGCGCAACGACTCGCGACTGGTCGTCAACAAGTGCAGCGACGGCACTGCGCGAAAGAGCCGTTCGCACAGCGGCGCAGCCGTCTCGATCACATGTTCGCAATTGTCAAGAACGACAAGGGTCCGCTTATCGGCCAGGAAGGCGCTTATGTACAGCTCGGGGTCGGGCCCCTGGACAAAGCAGCCGAGTGCCGACGCGACGGCAGCGGGAACGTCTGCTGGAGCGGTGAGCGAACCGAGATCAACGAAGCAAACCGCATCGTCGCCTAATTCCCGACGCAGCGCGTGGCCGACCGCGACGGCGACGGTCGTCTTTCCTATTCCGCCTGGCCCGACCACACTGACGAAGCGTCGCGACAACAGCAGCGAGGAAAGGGTGGCGACGGTCTCGTCCCGTCCGACCAGCAGTTGCAAGGGCGCCGGGAGACTCGGAGGCAGCACGGGACCGGCAGGAGCGACAATCAGGTCGGTGCCGTCCGCGTTTGAGCGCCGAACCGGTGCAACGAAAGTGTAGCCCCGGCCGGGAACATTGACGATGTATCGAGACCCGTCTTTGCCGTCTGCCAGCACTCTGCGAATGGCGGCGATGTGCACACGAAGATTGGCTTCCTCGACGAAGACGCCCGGCCAAACGAGATCGATCAGTTCTCGCCCGCTCACGATCTCCCCCGCTCGGTCGGTCAACGCAATCAGAACGTCAAGCGCGCGGCCGCCAATAGCGACCGGTGTGCCATCCTTGACCAGCAATCGCTCAGCCCCGATCAAGCGGTACGAGCCGAAAGACAGGATTTCGCCGATCCCTAATTCACCGCCACTTGCCATGACAGTCGTCCTGGGCGCTGCCAGCCTCATGCTCGAAGATCCGGGCGATCTTCTTTGCATCTTTTTGCGACCTTTAACTCGCCGGGACCGGCGCTCCGGGATCATATTGGGCCGTGTCCGAAAGACGTGGCGAAACGGAGGCGCCAGCGCATCTTGGTGCCGTGCTCTGCGCGAAGCGAAGAAACCGCAATTCTCTCGGCGGCAGCATGTGCAATGTCATTGTGCCTAGTTCCTTGTTGATGGACTCCATTCGAGGCTGAAAGGCGCGACCGGCGGCAAGGGATCTTGCTCCGGCACGTCTGCATTGGACCGATCCTGTCGCTGGCAGGTCCACTTTCTGACGATGTCTTCGGCGGAAGTATAGGCATTGAGCTTGCCGCGATCGACAAGGATCATGGCAGCGGTCGCGAAAATCGATGTCGATATCGAGAAAATACGGAAAAGCGCGTCCTCCGTGGCCCTGCCCAGCGGAGACGCTTCACTGGCTGAGCCGGAGCAGCGAACGCCGTTTCGGTCGCCCACCAAGCCGAAAACGAAGGGCAAATCTCCTTCGGCCACGCTCCAGTCGAGAATGTCCTGCAACATCGACACCGATGATACCGCTCCCAGCCCCCCTCTATTGCGATCGGGCAGAATGTCTTTCTGCGCGCTGCCGCGGAGAGAAGCGCAAGGATAAAGGAAGCGTGTCCGAGCCTCCATTCTGGCTTGGTACAGTTTCGTATTCGTTCGGCGGGTTGGACCACTACTTAGGTCTATCCAAAATAGCCCTGAGGCTAGTTGTGCGAGCAGGTGCCGAGCGCAGCAACTCGGCCATTCTGACCAAATCGGCCAGGGATTGCGCGCCCATCCTTCTCATGACTTGAGCACGATAAATCTTAACCGTGGATTCTACCACGCCAATCCTTCCAGCAACCTGCTTGTTCATCAATCCTGCTGTCACCAGATCCATCACCTCGCGTTCGCGCTCGCTCAGCGTCTGAAATCGGGTGAACGTCTCGATCGCCCGCCGATTGCTATCGAGGCGCATGCCGTCCAGCTCGATGGCCCTTGTGACGGCATCCAGCATTTCCTGTTCGCGAAACGGCTTCGTCAGAAAGTCGACTGCACCAGCCTTCATGGCTCTCACCGCCATCGGCACGTCGGCGTGGCCGGTCATGAATATGATTGGTATACGGACGCCGGCTGCGACAAGGCGAGCCTGAAAGTCGAGACCGCTGATGCCGGGCATACGAATGTCCAGCACGAAGCAGCTCGCAAGGTCGGGCAGTTCCATGTT
>NZ_JBFULQ010000445.1:0-4551 GCF_054049815.1 Mesorhizobium sp. P5_C1
GGACCGCTTATCGGGTCCAGCATCCGACGCGAATTCAAGCCGGCAGCCCGGCACGACTTTGGCGACAATCTCGGCTATGTCGCGGATCCTGTAATTGTGGTCCGTCTGTCCCACATTGAAGGCCTCGTTATGGACGACCTCGCGCGGCGCTTCCAGTCCGGCGATGAACGCCCTGGAAATGTCCTCGATGTGGACGATCGGCCGCCACGGTGTCCCGTCCGACTTCAGGAGGATCACACCTTTGGTGACGGCCCAGGCGACCAGATTGTTCAGCACGATGTCGAAGCGGAGCCGGGGTGACAAGCCGTAGGCGGTGGCCGGCCGGAAATAGGTCGGAGAGAAGCTGCTGTCGGCCAATTCCGAGATATCCCGCTCCGAAAGCACCTTGGACCAGCCGTAGGGCGTGACCGGGTTCAGCTCGCCCGTTTCATCGACCATCCCCTCGCCCGCCTGGCCGTAATTGCTGCACGACGAGGCGAAGAGGAAGCGCGACACGCCGGCCTCCTTGGCCGCCTTCGCGAAACGAACGCTGCCCTTGTGGTTGATCTCATAGGTGATATCCGGATCGAGGTCGGACAGCGGGTCGTTGGAAAGAGCCGCCAGGTGGATGACGGCATCGAAACCCTCGAGGTCGCGCGCTTGCACGTCCCTGACGTCCTTTTGGATGGAGGGAACGGAAGCCTGCTCTCCGCCCGAAGCAAAGGTGCAGCGCCGGTAGAGATCGCTGTCGTAACCCGTCACCGAATGCCCCGCGCGGAGCAGCATAGGCACCATCACCGAGCCGATATAGCCTTGATGGCCCGTTACCATGACTTTCATCGCACACCTTTCCCCAACGGATATGATCGCGCAGAGGCTACTTGGGCTGAAAACAGTGAGGGAGAACGCCAATAGGCGATCAGGATGGCCCGTTGGACGAAGCCTCGCCGCCCGCTACCTCTTTCGGGTGGTGCGCGGCTAATCCTTTCGGCGATCGGCGTGAGCCGGATCCACACCCCAGTTGGCGAACGCCGCTGCCTCGCCTTGCTGTCTTGGGCGCACACCTGGCCTTCGCTGACTGCGCGCAGCTTGTGCATGGCGTTGGCCTTGCTCCATAGGACCTAAGGCGTGAGTTCCAGAATCCAGTCCGGGTAGCCGCGGCTGTTGAGCTCTGGCGGCTTGAAAGTTGTGCGCTCCGCCTTGAAAGGGGAACCTTCGACATCCGTCAATTCCCCGCTGGTGGGATCGCGCCAGCGGGCGTGGACGATAGTCTCCGAAAGCTGCGCGAGGTCGACGGTGACGGCCTCGTTGCTGGGCATGTAGACGACGGCGTAGGAGCCGTCCTTGGCCATCGCGGCGACCGCCCTCCCCATGTCCTTGCCCATGCCATCGACAAGAAATCTGTTCTTGCTGTCGGGTTCCAGCAGCCACCATTTTATCGACGAGATGAAGGCTATAAGCACCTCCATGCTCTTTGCGCCGGGACTGTCGAGGGCCTCCTTCCACTCCATGGTCTGCTGATGGAGGCCGGGCCCGTCGAAATGCCAGATCGGGTTGTTGCCATAGAGATGCCCGAATGCGCCCGAGAGGATCGCCTGGTAAGCCTGGACGCGGATCCGGTACTCGTCGGCATCGTATTCGAATTCGTAGGCAGTCTCGATCAGGAAGAAAGGCATACCCCTGGCGAGATCGTACTCCCTGATCGCTGTCGTATAGACCGGGCCATAGGTAAAGACGTTGTTCACCTTCAGCCAGGTTTCCGGGCCCCAGAAATCGAGCGGCGCCGTATCGGAATGGCCGTGGAAAGTGCTGAGAGCATCGGGGTCCTCGTCCATGATGCCTTTGGCGAGAGCCCTGACCAGATCTTTGTCCGCAGGATTGTAGTCGCCGCCGTTGACCCACATGATGTTGTCGAAGCGTCGGTAGCGACGTCCAACAAAATGGCCATAGGCCGCAAGCTCCCCTGCCCCTGCAGCCGCCATTTCCTGATACCAACCGTCACCGCCACCGCCATATCCGAGATATGCCGGGGCGAGCAGCACCAGGAAACCAAGATCGCAAGCCCTCTGCAGGATGCGATCGGCATGGGCGAAATATGCTTCGTTGGGAACAACGAAATCCTGGTTGTCGGCGAATGGCCTGTCGCCATACGCGTCTGCAGGCGCGTTGCGGGAAAATCGGTGCTCGATGAGGTTGACCAGAACGGTGTTGAACCCGCGAGCCTTGCGGTCCTCAAGGTAGAGGTAGGCGTCCTCGTCCGTCAGGTCGCCGATCAGCGACCAGGGCGAGTCTCCGTGCATGAAGAACGGATGACCTTCCCTGTCGACCGGGTAGTTCTTTCCGGATTCGATCCGCAAAGGGAACTTTGTCCCGCCAGAACGCTCACAGGCCAAGCTTCCGGTCGCCATAGCTGCCAAAAGGGCGCCGGCCATCAGAACAGATTGGAGGCGCACTGCCTTGACGCTCCTCTTGCTCACCCGGGGGGCGGCGCTGCGGACACGTCGCGGGTGGCAGCGTGTTGGGATCTGAATTCCGATGAATCGATGATGCCGAAGGCCAGGTCCTCTCGCGTCATGGTCCCCGCGCGCAGCTGCCGGGAATAGGTTTCTATCCCGTAATCGTCAGCGGGACGGTTGAGAAACAGCATGTAAAGGAAACCGATGTAGGCGCGGTCCGTAAGGCCGATCGTAGCATAGCTGGTCTGGAACTCGTCCGAGCGCATGAGTTCCACGGCCATTCCACCGATCGTCCTGTCCCCGCTTTCAAGAGCAGCCGACCACTGATCCACGCTTTGGGTGTCGCCCTCATGCCCAAGCACGAGGCAGTAGGCGAGGCTCGCCTGCCTTACATATACGGACTTGTTCGCGGCCGTCGCCTCTGGGTCGCACTCCCGATGCGGCTTGGGCAGCGGCTGCGGGCCGCGGGTGAAGTCACGCACCGTCTTGTAGGCGGGCTTCGGTTCGCCGACCCTCCATTTGCCCTCGGATGCAGCGGTGAGCCTCACCAGCCCCATATTGGCTTCGAAGCCGGGGGCCCAGTAGGTCTCATCGAACAGTTCGTAGATTTGCGCGGCCTCGACCTTGTACTTCTCGTTGAGCTCGCGAAGCCGCGTCATTGTCTGCTTGATACCATCGGCCTGCTGCCGCTCGCCGCGCTGACTTCCATTGGCACTGTTGAATTCGGTGACCCAGATCGGCTTGCCGTATGCCGAGATTTCGCGGAAAGCCCATTCCGGGTCCTCGCCATACATGTGCCAGACCGAGATGTCCCACGCGATCCCGTCCTGCTTCATCCGCGCGAACGCGCCGGTGTGACCCCATCCGGCGGTGCCAATCGCCTTCCTGATGCTCGGATCGACCTCTGTCATGCCGTCGGACAGACCTTTGAGGACGGCGCTCACCTTAACCCAGCGCGGGCCGTAGTAATCGAGCGCTCCGGTTCCTCCTGCAGGTCCCCATTCACATGGATATTGCGAGCCGTCGTCGCGTTTCTCGCAAGGCTTGATGATGGCGTAGTTCTCCATCTCGTTGCCAAGTTCCCAAACGCGGATATCGCCCTTGAACCTGGTGCCAAGGGCGATCGCCAGTTTCCGGGTCTTGCCGTAGAGCTCGTCCGGGCTATCCTTGTCCAGGTCGATGCCGGCGGGGGTGATCAAAGGCAGGATCTCGATCCCTCTCGCCTTTCCGGCGTCGACAAGGGCGGCAAGCATATCTGCGTTGTCTTCGCTGGTTATGTTGACCCTGTATGATTTCAGGCCGAGATTCTTGACGAAGTCGAGCTGCAACTCAACCGGGATGCCCGGATAGGCCGTTATCGGATGGCCGTTGACGCCCCAGAGGACATCTGCGGAAGCAGGCGCAACGGTCACCAGCAGGCAGGCCGCAGCGGTTGCGAAACGAAAGGACATGGCAACAGCCTCCGCTGCCCGATTTCAAATTCAGCCCGGATTGTCCGGCATGTGATCGGGGGAAGCAATTTGCTCATACGGGTGAACAGGGTACCTGCACTACCCCTTTCGGAGACTGCTCCTTAGGTCCGCGTCGTCAATGGACAGCCGCCGGTTGGATTACCTTGGCAGACTGCCAGCCTCCAGCGGCGGCGGCCTCCGCTGAAGGATTGTGGCCTTCCGCAGCAGTTCCAGAATTGGCTTTTCCACAAAGAGATGCGTCAGAACACCGACAATAAGGCACAAGCATATGATCATAGGAGCGAAGGAAACCTGTGATACTCCCCCAACGAATGTCGCCTTGATTAGCCAACCATACCCCAGCATGACAAAGATGTGGGTTAGGTAGATGGCATAAGATGCATCCCCAAGCAGGATCACTCCCCGGCCGGCCTTCGATCGCGGTTTCTTGGTCTTGAGGAAGGCCCCCACTATCAAAGTTGCTGGAAGGCCCCATGCGATGACTCGCAATATGGCTGTATCGCCGGGATGGCTAACGAAGACTGGAGAAACAATTATCAAGAAAAACCCGAGCGCGCCGAGTGCCGGCGGATACTCCCATTTACTTCTTGAGATAAACAATAGCGCTATGGCAATACCGAAGCAAAACTCAAGCACGATAGGGC
>NZ_JBFULQ010000446.1:0-4549 GCF_054049815.1 Mesorhizobium sp. P5_C1
CTTCCGTGACGGCGCCTATGTCGGCAGCGGGGCGCTTGCAGACATCGATCGGCACAACCTGATCCGCATGATCGTCGGCCGCGAACTGTCCGAGGAATACATCAAGACCAACACGCCCACCTTGGAAACCGTTCTCGAGGTTACCGCGCTCACATGCCCGAACAAGATCGAGGATATCTCGTTCACCGCACGAAAGGGTGAGATCTTCGGCATTTACGGCCTGATGGGGGCCGGACGGACCGAGATCTTCAACTGCCTCTTCGGGCTCGACAAGCCTTCGGCAGGAAGCATCAAGCTCGACGGTGCCGAGGTCACTATTTCCAAGTCGGCCGATGCCATGGCGCACGGGCTGGCGCTGGTCACCGAAGACCGCAAGTTGACCGGCCTCAATCTCTCCGATTCCGTGCGCGCCAACATCTGCATGGCGAGCCTGCCGGAAATGAGCCCCGCCTTCAGCATGGATCGGCCGCGGGAGGCGCAAGCAAGCCGCGACATGCGGGAAAAATTCCAGATCAAGGCGGCGCGCGACACGATGCCGGTTTCCGGCCTTTCAGGCGGCAACCAGCAGAAGGTGGTGCTGGCAAAATGGTTCCTTCGCAACCCGAAGGTCCTGCTTTTGGACGAACCGACCCGCGGCGTCGATGTCGGGGCCAAGCGTGAAATCTATCGGATCATCAGTGACTTCGCCGCCGCCGGCGGCACGGTCGTGATGATCTCGTCGGAAATCGACGAAGTTCTCGGCATGTCGGACCGCATCATGGTGATGCGCGCCGGCAAGAGCGCCGGGATCTACAGCCGGGAGGAAACGGATGCCCAATCACTCGTCCACCTATCAACCTGAGCAGGGACAGGGTGTTCGTCCGGCGGCAGAGGAGTCAATGATGTCGGTTGGAAACAACGAGAACGCAAAAAGCTGGCTCGGTTCGGAGCAGCGCCGGCTGCTGATTCAGGAATACGGCATCTTCTTTGCCTTCCTGATCCTGGTTGCGGTTCTGTCGGTCTCCAACGAGTTCTTTTTGACAGCCGGCAACATCTCGAACGTGCTGCTGCAGACGTCGATCAATGGTGTCCTCGCCATCGGCATGACCTTCGTCATCCTGACCCGCGGCATCGACCTCTCGGTCGGCTCCGTGGTCGCGCTTGCCGGTCTCATCAGCGCCAGTTTCGTGACCACGTCCGCGACCGCCGGGATTTCCGGTTCACCCCATCCAGTCGTCGTCGGCCTCGGCATCGGTCTTTTGGTCGGCGTTGCCTGCGGCGCCGTTTCGGGTGTGATCGTGTCGCGCTTTTCGGTGCCGGCCTTTGTGGCGACGCTGGGCATGCTGTCGGCCGCACGCGGACTGACCCTCATCTATGGCGGAGGCCGGCCTGTTCCCGCGCTGACGCCGGCGTTTCGCTGGATCGGCACAGGCGACATCCTTGGCATACCAGCCCCGGTCGTCATTCTGGCTATCGTGTTTGCCGTCTCCTGGTGGATCCTCAACCGGACGCGTTTCGGCCGCTACATCTATGCCGTCGGCGGCAATCCCCACGCTGCCAGGACCTCGGGCATCAACATCACCCGCATTCAGTTCGTCGTCTATGTCGTCTCCGGCGGTCTTGCCGGCCTCGCCGGAATGCTGCTCAGCGCCCGCACCGGCTCCGCACTGCCCCAGGCCGGTATTGCTTATGAGCTGGACGCGATCGCCGCGGTGGTGATCGGGGGAACCAGTCTCTCAGGAGGGGTGGGCCGGGTGACCGGCACACTGATTGGCGCGCTGATCATCGGCGTCATGAACAACGGCCTCGATCTGATGGGTATCCAATCCTACTACCAGCAAGTTCTCAAGGGCGCCCTGATCGTTGGCGCCGTGATGCTTGATCAGAAGAGAAACTACGGGGCTTAGAGCATCGGACCCAAAGCCCCTCCGGGATCGGACCTGCACACCGCGTGTCCGTTGATAGGCGAACCATGTCGGTCGCTCACTTAAAGTGGAGGTACGAAATGAAAACATTGATGATAGCGCTCGCGTCCGCGACCGCGCTGCTGGCCTCGTCGGCCATGGCGCAGGAGAAGATCAAGATCGGCGCAGCACCTTACGGGTTGAATGCGGAGTTCATGCAGATCTGGGCAGCAGCGCTTCAGGAGCACCCTGCCGTCAAGAGCGGTGAAGTCGAACTGACAGTTTTCGACGGCCGCTATGATGCCCTGGTGCAGCAGGACCAGTTCAAGACAATGGTCACGCAGAAGTACAATGCGATCATCTTCGCACCGATTGACGTCGATGCAGGGGCGGCCGCCGTGCAGTCGGCCGCCGATGCCGGCATCCCGGTTGTCGGCTCCAACACCCGCGTCAATTCCGATCTCCTGGCCTCCTATGTCGGGTCCGACGACACGATCTCGGGCTACATGGAAGCCAAGACCGTGCTCGACAAGATTGGCTGCAAGGGCAACGTCGTCATTCTCGAGGGGCCGGTCGGTCAGTCGGCGCAGATTTCTCGCCTCGAAGGCAACAAGAAGGCGCTTGCCGAGTGCCCGGATGTCAAGATCCTCGAAGATCAGACGGCGAACTGGTCGCGCGCTGAAGCCCAGACGCTGATGGAAAACTGGCTCACCGCCCACCCCAAACAGATCAATGGCGTGATTGGCCAAAACGACGAAATGGCCCTCGGCGCCATCGAGGCGATCAAGGCCGCCGGCCTTGATACGAAGAGCTTTGCCATTGCCGGCATCGACGGCATCACCGACGCGCTCCACGCCGTCAAGAACGGCGAGATGACGTCGATCCTTCAGGACGCACGTGCCCAGGCACAAGGGGCGCTCGATCTCGCCATCTTCAATGCCAAGAAGGGTGACTACAAACCCCAGTCCGACATTTGGGCAACCTACAAGGACATGCCGTGGAAGGACGGCAAGGAGAAGATCTACAATGTGCCGTGGACGCCGGTGACGGCGGAAAACGTCGACAAGCTTCTTGCGACACGCAAGTAATTCAGCCGTGGGGTGTGCCCTCTTGCACACCCCACWTTCCAACAGGCCGGGAAGAGAACCATGACTGATTCAATACAGGTCGATCTCAATTTTTCACTTGGCGGCAAAGTCGCCCTGATCACCGGCGGCGCCTCCGGCATCGGCAGCGCCATTGCATCGGCATTTGCCTTGAAGGGTGCYGCAGTCGGAGTGATCGACATCAATGAATCGGTTGCGAGATCGAAGGCCGATGAACTCGGCAACGGTGCCAAGTTCTTCGTCTGCGATGTGTCCGATCCGAAATCCGTGGAGGCCGTGTTTGCTGCGGCGGAAGCGGCTTTCGGCCATATCGACATCGTCGTCAACAGCGCCGGCGTCGCCATCCTTGCTCCGGCCGAGGAGCTCAGCCTCGATGCCTGGGACAAGACCATCGCCATCAATCTCAAGGGAACGTTCCTCGTCTCCCAGGCCGCCGGACGCGTCCTGATCAAAGCCGGCAACGGCGGCAAGATCATCAACATGGCTTCGCAGGCCGGCACCGTCGCGATCGACCAGCACGTCGCCTACTGTGCCTCGAAATTCGGTGTCATCGGCCTGTCCAAGACGCTTGCCGCCGAATGGGGCAAGCATGGCATCACRGTCAATACGATTTCGCCGACAGTGGTGCTGACCGACCTTGGCCGAAAGGCGTGGGACGGGCCGCGCGGCGAGGCGCTGAAGCAGCGCATCCCGACCGGCCGCTTTGCCTTCCCGGAGGAAATAGCCGCCGCAGCGGTGTTCCTGGCATCGAACGGCG
The DNA here is from genome assembly GCF_054049815.1 of Mesorhizobium sp. P5_C1. Classification (NCBI taxonomy): domain Bacteria; kingdom Pseudomonadati; phylum Pseudomonadota; class Alphaproteobacteria; order Hyphomicrobiales; family Phyllobacteriaceae; genus Mesorhizobium; species Mesorhizobium sp. P5_C1. The sequence continues at coordinate 3,747 of NZ_JBFULQ010000446.1, forward strand.
CCGACATGATCAACGGCGCCGACCTTCTGGTCGACGGCGGCTACACCATAATCTGAGCGGCGCAGGATTGGAGCAACAATGCAGCGGTTTATCAACAATCCCGACGAGGTCGTCGAGGATACGGTCAAGGGCTTCGTCAAGGCGCATGCCGATATCGTCAGGCTTGGCGGCAATCCCCGTGTCATCGTCGCCCGTCATGCGCCGGTCAGCGGCAAGGTCGGCGTGATCACCGGGGGTGGCTCCGGCCACGAGCCTGCCTTCATCGGCTATACGGGACGCAACATGCTGGATGCGGTTGCGGTCGGCGAGCTGTTTTCGTCACCAACGGCAAAGAGCTTCCTCGACGCCGCGCGCGAGGCAGATGGCGGCAAGGGCGTCGTCTGCCTCTATGGCAACTACGCCGGCGACAACATGAATGTGAAGATGGCGATAAAACTCGCGGCCAAGGAAGGCATCGACATCGCAACCGTCGTTGCCAACGACGATGTGTGCTCGGCAGGGCCGGATGAACGCGACAAGCGCCGAGGCGTTGCCGGCGAGATCTTCATGTGGAAATGCGCCGGCGCCAAGGCCGCGGAAGGTGCTGGTCTCGCGGACGTGCGGGCGACAGCGCAAACGGCGATCGACAACTGCCGCTCGATTGGCGTTGGTCTTGGCCCTTGCACGCTGCCCGCCGTGGGCCACCCCAACTTCTCGATCGAGCCGGGCACGATGGAAGTCGGCATCGGTCATCACGGTGAACCGGGTGTCCGGGTCGAACCGCTGAAGCCCGCCGCCGAGATAGCGCGGGAGATGGTCAAGAT
>NZ_JBFULQ010000447.1:0-4522 GCF_054049815.1 Mesorhizobium sp. P5_C1
CACTGGGGCCGTGCACCTCGAGTGCGTGCTTACGATCGGGACCTGAGCCGCGCGTATGGCATTATGGCCAGCGGCACATGAAAGGCCGCACCTACAGGTCGGATACATGGCCGCACCAACCAGCGACTGCAAAAGCCTCAAAAAATCCCTTGCCAACGGAGAGCCGTCCATACACGGCCCCACTTCGGTCATTTGCTGCCTGTCCCTAAGGGCCGCTCATGGCGCAAGGCGGTCGTCTACGGGGTACGTTCCGAAGGTCTGCACCTGACGCTACTGCTCGTTTTGCAGATAAAGCCGAACAGCAGCTTTCCAACCGATCTCCCCCACAGGCGGCAGCGGATGGCGGTCGGCACCAACCGGGTTCATCGGCAGGTGGGGATGGGGAGTGGCTTGTGGGGCCCACCAGCAGGCCGAATAGCTGAGGCGCACGACACCGTCGGTTGCACTGAGACAGCGGCTCTGCTACTGCCAACCCACATCCAGAGAGGGCTTCGGCCCCGCCAACCAGCCTTGACCGGCAACGGTGGTGACAATGATGTGGCCTCTCTCGAGGCAACAGTAGGTCTCTCTCCAGATGCGTGTGTGAATTCTGGAGTTTTCTTATGCTCTCACGACGTGGTTTTTTGATCGGAGCAGGCAGCCTGCTCACAGCGGCGTTCGTCAAGGACGCGCGAGCGTTCGTTGGTAGGACCGGCCAGCCCCTGCTCGCGTCCCCGGCGCAGGTCGCCGAGACCATGTTCTGGTATGACAGTGGCGAGCAGGGCTATCTGTTGACTGTCGGCCATTGGACCTTCTGCCCCCGCCGCCAACCTGGCGGGAGTTCTTCATCAGCGAGGGCATCGCACACGAGGCTGAGGCCGAACATCGCGCCATTTGGGAGATACACGAGATCGATCCCGGAGATTACGATGACGACGTTGACGGATTTTTCTGGGAGACCCGGTTCGATCTTGAGACGGGTCCGACTGCCAAGGCCTACCGCCTGCTGAAGAAGCTGGACCTCGGCCCAAAGCTCCAGCGCGGGAGCGATGAACCCCATCTAGTATTCCGCGATGGTGATGTCGCCAACGACGATAGCAGATGGGTCGATGCACGTGACGAACTCACGCTATCCCTCCTGCAGGCTCGGCTGATCGATCTGAAGCTGACAATCCGAATTGCAGAAGGAATTTGAGGGGCCGACATGATAGGCGACAAGCCGACGCCGACCGCCAGCGCGCGGAGTCCCGGTATCGTGCCCTACTCGTGCCGGTACTGTGGCTGGGTGACCGAGGTGCCGAGCGAGGCCGGAGCACGTCTCTGTGTGCGGTGTGTGCGTTTCGAGGGTGATGTGCATCCGGCTATGACAGGAGCGCGGATTTCGGCACATAGCGCCCGCATCATGGGCATGATCAAGAACAAGGACTGAAGTTAGTCGAGACTGCAATCGTGCGTCAGATAGCGGATCGACCCGGGGCGGCTGCCTGACGGCGGGGGGCGGGGGTGGCTTTGTGGGCCCCCTGTCAAACTTCGCTGACTGACACCCATTCGCCGTTCTGCTTGTGGTGGAAGATCGTGCCCCTGGCGGCACAGTCGTTGCGGAAGTAGCTATACCATTGCGGGTTGCTCGGCCGCGCCCGGTGCTTGCATTGGTCGGATTCGCCGCCGGTGATGATCTGATCGATGCGCATAAGCGAATGTTGGGCTGGGTCCAGCGGATCGTAATGCGTGTCGCGCGGCCGAAACCAAGAGCGCAAGCCGTCCGGTATTGGCGCCGCCCGCGCGCGGATCTCGCCGAGCAGCGGCTCGGCCGATACGAAGGCGAATATCGGACGCAGATTCCTTTTAGCCTCGATCAGCGCCGGGACGTTCAGATCCCAGCGCTTTTGATCCTCGCAGGTGGTGCCGATCGCGACGAAGATGCGAGGTATGCCGCTCGGTGACGTATGGGCGGATATCGCCCCCGATCAACTCTCAGGCCCAAGAACTGCTTGGCTACACCACACAAAAACCTCTGGCGTTGCTGGAGCGGATAATCGGCCTAAGCGCGAAGCCGGGAGATGTAGTGCCTGATCCGTTCTGCGGCTGCGGAACGGCCATCGAGGCTGCCCAAAAAGCTTGAGCGCAGATGGATCGGCATCGATGTAACCGGGCGACGCACCTTCCCAATTGCGGGGAATGCCTTCAACGTCAGCGCAAATATTTCTGCTTAGTTTCATGCCCTTTAATCGGCGTTCAACGACATCAATCGCTAGCGCGTCTCTTTGAGGATGACCCGCATGATTTCCGTGGGCTTTGACCTCGCGTCCAACTTCACACAATTCAGGAATTGTTCGACGGCAAGAAATTGGATCGCCGCCCGTCGTGCGGACGCGCGACGGCTCCCGCGCGTACCGACACCAGAGGAAATCAGAGAATCACGAGGTTCCGACGGCCTTGCCACAAGGCGTCCCGCCAGGAGAAACCGTGCCTCTTACATCGACGCCTTGAACGGCCCGATCCGGCTCCAACCACGGAATTTGCCTGTCTGGTGTCAGACGACATACGCCCGCGAATAAGCACGAAGCCAACCAGCCAGACCGGCAACACGACAACCAGATCGCCGATCAGGGTCGTTTTGAGGAAGGAGAAAGCTTGTCGCGTGTTTAAGCCTTCCTATGCTTACAGGCGGCGCACGATCCGCCTGCCGTGGACTTCCGCAAGCAAATCAGCCTTTCCTTAGCCGGCTGGCGTGTACCAGATCGGCGATGTGTAGGCTCGTTCCTGCGTGGTCATGGTCACATCCGGCGACATCTTGATGCCAAAGTATTTCGCGTCATAGGCGGGCCAGCGCGGCGTCGGGATCTCAATGACGCGGCCATAGTAGAAAGCCCGCTGGGACGGATCGAAATTGGGGTCCTTCCATACGGCACTGAGCTCTGGCGCTCCGATCGTGTTGGTCCATGTGGCATTGGCTACGTCGACCGTGTCGCCAACCGGCGGCAGCTTGCCGTCGGTGCCCGGCTTGCGGTCGCCGGACCAGGCGACATCGTACACCTGTTCATGCACCTCGCCGGCGGCGTCCAGCCAACCTTTGACGATCTGATAGCGGTCGAGATTGGCGCCGATCGGATCCTTCAATGCCGCAACCAGGAAGGTCGGCACCTTGCCCGCTGGCGCCTGCTTGAGGTCGCCGCCCATCGGCACGCCCTTGGTGTAACCGGCGATGGCCGGGCTGCGGGTATTGGCGTCGGCTTCGACGAAATMGAAACCGCCGAAGAACCGAACTGCCATCCGCGGCCCGGTCGTGGCATAGGTCTCGCGCCGTTTCATGGCGTCGAAGATCGATGCGCGTGTGTTCTCCTGCGCCCAGACGGCGGCATAGCCCGACGCAGTTGTCTCCCAGCCCAGGATCTTGAGCCCGAGCTTGGGGTTCGCCATGAAGGGGTGCGACCAGCGTTCCGGGCTTGGCTCGCCGGTCGATATCTTCCCGAAAAAGTTGTCGTCGTCGGCAGTGGAGAGGCCCGTGTGCGAATCCGTGCTGCCGACCAGGCCGAACTTGTAGGGATTGACCCCGAGCTTGGCTTCCAGCTTCAGCCCGTTCTTGAGCGCCGAGCGCGTATACTCGAACTCCAGCATGTCCGGCGTCTTCTTCACGCTGAGGTCAAGATTGCCCTTGTCCCATTTCTCGAAATTGGCGAATTCGTCATTGGGGGAAAGGAAGGGGTGGCTCTCGCCGTCGCCCTTCATCTGGGTGGTCTCGTAAAGCACCTCCCACTGGGCGCGCTGCTCGGCGTATTCGCGATCGATCTCCTTGCCCGTGACCGGCTCGATGATCGGGAACATCTCGCCATTGCTCAGATTGCCATTGTGGGCGATGGCAAGGACATCGCCGCCGGTCTTGTCCTGATAGTTCCGCAGCCATTTCCACAGGTCGCGCGGGTTGTTGCTGCCGACGGGCGGTTGCGTCGTGTATGGCTCGACGAGACCGGCCTTTTCGGCTCCATCGCGGAAGATGACGTTGCGGTGGAGATTGTTGCCCTTGGACAGCGACGTCCATTCGAACCCGATGAAAGCGGTGAAGCGCCCCGGGTCGTTGGCTTCCTCGGCTGCCGAGATGATGCTCTGCCACACCGACCGATAGGCGGGGTTGCCCGGCTGGTAGATGATGTCAGGCGGAAATTTGCCTTGCGAGAAGGTCATGACGATGGACCACGCCGCTTCCCCAGCGTGCCCCGACTGTATCATGTCATACCACTCGCGGGCCTGCGCGTTCTGCAGGATCTCCGGCTTTCCGGCCATGAAATCGGTGAACCATCCCATATTGTCCGAGTGATCCGCGACGACCAGGAAGTCGAGCGGACGCGACAGCCTGGCCGGCTGTCCGGTCGAGGAAATGACCTCTTCGCCCTTCGCAAATTTGTAGGCCTCACGCGGTCCGAGCCTGGCGCCGGCTGCTCCAGCGTCGAAGGACAGGGCCGTGTGCAAATGCGTGTCGCCAAACAGCGGCCGCGTCGGGAAATTGCGTCCGGCATAAGGTGAGTAGGGCCGGGCCTTGATGGCT
>NZ_JBFULQ010000448.1:0-4495 GCF_054049815.1 Mesorhizobium sp. P5_C1
CTGGCGCTTGGAAGAGTCGATCACGCTTTCGCCCCCACGAGGGATAAAGCGATGTCATCCGACGATCATCTCGATTCTGAGCAACTTGCAATGCTGACAAAGGTTCTCAACGACTATTGCACAGAGGCAGGAATTCCAGAAGGCCATCCGGCATGGGAACACTTCGGCCGGCGCCTCAAGAGCCTATCCCAGTCCGGGATACATGATCCCGATGAACTGGTGTCCAAAATGAACACTGGCTACGAGGATTGGCTAGGCGAGATCGGCGCTACGGGTCCTTTCATACCGCCCAAACTRTCGTCCGAAGACCGTCTCGTAGGCGACAATMKCTTGCCAGGRTCRGACCKMAGAGGCAGGCCAGCCGTAGCGAATAGAGTTCGGCTTTAAGAAAGCCCGGATTTTTTGGTGACGGGCATCCGGCCGGCATTTTCAACCGCGGGGCATCGTCCAAAAGGCTGTATTCCAAAAAACTCCAGCGAGCGCGCTATGATGAATATTAGGCGCCGTTCCCCTCAAAACGCCGCCGGGTAATGGCTCGGCGCCCCGCTGGTTTGTTGAGTGTCAAAAGGGCGCCGGGATGGATTGCCTGGCGGAAAAGCGACCGGCTTCACTGGCATTTCTGGGTCAACATGGTAGTGCCCGGCCGGGGGGGGAAGGCTCAGGGCTAACCGTCGCATTTAAAGCCCTTAACCTTTATTCAATWCGYCTAWTTTAGCATCKTYTAATGCGCTTCTCCATTCTGCTTTTTGGCTGGGCGGCATTCTTCGGTTGGGACTTTGCTGCCAACGRTGGCGAATTCACAGTRGGCCTCGGTATGCGAGTTGCCCACCTACTCCATCTTTCTGGTCTTATGTGAAGCACCAGCGCGCGTTTCCGTTGGCCTCTTTAGGCACGGGACGGACCATCCTTCCTCCGCCTGACCCGCATTCGCACACGGTGGTCCTCGTCATTAGTCGTGCTCATCAGGGGCGACCTCGTCGGCTTGGGGTGGTGTCCCCCTTCTGAAAAGAGAAGGGCGAAACGATAGATCCTCGAGGGAACAGGTCGGTAGATCGCGCGCAAGAGTGCGTCCGCTGTGCGTTGGCCAAGTTCAAGCATGACGTTGTCGTATGTCTCGGAAATCCGGCAATTGGGGCAAGATAGGAGGTCGGACCCTTGAGGCTCACTGACGCTGCTGAGGGGCACTCTGCATGAATTGCAGACAATCCTAGGGGCGCTGTCGATCATCTAGAGAGATATCTCGCTGTTTTAATCTACAGAGCAATTTCGGTGCCAAGCACAATTGATCCGTGGCGGGACATCTAGCGCCGCTCGCTTGGCGCTATTAGAACGTCGGTTTCCAGTCGCGGTTGCGCCGCACCTGGATACCCTCGTAATCAGGAACCATAGTGAAGAACACCGGCCGGCGGTCGCGCCTTGCAGCCTTACAATCCGAGCAGCCGAAGAGCCCGAACAGATCCCAATGCATGGAGCCGCGATCCGGGCCGAGCCGGTCGATAAGCGCTTGGACGTCGTTGAGATGGTTCCGGCAAGCGCCCGGTAAGGCCCCTGAAAGGATGATGGCCACCCGCACTTAGCCTTAATTGAGCGACTTCAGATTTGGTTGTAGAGTCACTTGAGCGGGAGATCTGACCTCCCCCGCAATGGCCGGTGCAGCTTTAAGGCCGGCACCCGCCGTCGACTGCGGATGTACCAGCGACGGCGGGAGCAGCGGCAAGCACCGGCTTCAGGGCAAGTAGCGCCCCGCCAGCGCCCGTTCACTCATGCCGCTAAGCAGGAGTTGCGCGTCGACAAAATCATCAGAGAAATTAATTCGTGGACGACCGTCAGCGAATCTTTTGGCGGAACCTGGAGTGGCAACTGGTGCAATCCTGCAAAATCATGTGCACCAAGTGTTCTGCGGGCAGCGTCGCCGGATCGGGTTCAGCCGCGTTAGTGCGCTTCCCCAGCAGACTTCCGCCGTCCATCATCGTTCCAGGCCCCATCCGCATTTCGGCGTTGATTTGCGGGGGCGCATTCGCAGCCTCCTTAGCAAGTGCAGTTGTGAGCGTGGCGATGTGGTGAGCCAGCGCCTCAAAACTTCGTCGGTCTTGGTCGATTTCCGGTTTGGCACCGGACAGTGGACCGAGCGATCCGGATGGAAACTCGCCAACGAGGCTCCCGGTTCGATCTCGTAGGGTTTCAGCAGCGTCTCGAAATGCAGCAGCATTGTAAGGGACTTGGCCGTTAAACATCCCAGCAAGCGTTTTTGCAGCCGCTGCCATTTGTTTCATGGACGCTTGGCGGGCCACGATGAGTGCTTCACTGCCAACCTTGGCAGCGGCCAGGGTTGAAACACAAGCCAGTGCAAGCCCCACCGCAAGGACGATGCGTTTCACCGAGTTGTGCGCTCCCCAGTGCGGGCAGGCCGCAACTCCAATGTTCATGCGCCTACCTCCAAGTCACGCTTGGGCCATACACCTTCCAGTACATGGAAGGTCAAGCCGCGTGATCTCGCCGGCAAGCGGCGAATGGTCACTCCGGCACGCCAGCATCTGTCGACCTCTTCGCCGATCYCGATCCCCCGAATTCCGAYCACCGCCGCGTCAGCAATCAGTTTGTGGGTGAGCTCGTCAACCGAGATGACATCGGGCCTTTGCCGTCTCGGGGACGTTGTTGGCAATCCATTGATCTAGGAAATCGATTCCGCGCGTGCTCATTGAGCCATAAGCTCGGCAGCTCAGGTTCCAGCGGACGGTTTCAGATAGAGTGGCGAACGATCTGGCCTGACATCGCGCCGATCACCGCATCGAGTAATTCAATGTCCTTCAAAGCTGCGATTTCTAAAGGGTCGGTGCTTTGGGCTAGAGTCCTGATTTCAGGCACGCCATCAGCGTCACGGGGCGCAAAGCTCTCGACCAGGACATCTCGATACTGCTTCAGCAAGCCGAGCGCATGATGATCTAAAGTCTCTTGATCCACAGGCCGATCGTATCAGAGCGCCAACGGCCTCGCCAGCAAGCGTTTCCCCTGGTCGCCGTCCTACAGCGCCGAAGCGTCCCGCGCGGCCTGGCACTCGTCGACCCTTTCAGATCCGTCGAACCAGACCGACACGTTGAGCTTGGGGAAGTGCAAGACCTTGGCCTGCCACCATGTCCGCTCAATCTCGTATCCGCCTACGCCCTCGGCCCATCGCGTCCAGCCTCGGCCAAGGCGTTCGGTAAGTTCGCTGTCGCGCATGGCTCGCGTTGGCCTGTCTCATTTCGGGACAAAAAATGCTGGCACCGGTTTTGCACTGCATAGATTGCCGGTACCCTCCTCCTACCGGTCCTGATCGGGGATCAGGAAGTAAACTTTCGCCGGGCTTGAGGGATTGGGGTTCCTTCGCCCGGCGAGTTTTCTTTCAATGCAGCACATGGCGCCAATGAGGGCCAGCGAGGAGCATCGCTTGAAGTTTGGCATGGGCAAGGATGAGAAGGATCGGGAAGCCGAAACTGCTGGTGATCCGCAAACCACTTTCCATGGTTTCCTCATACCTATATCACGCACCTGTTGCGCAGCGGCGTTCCTGTGCATGTCGTGTCGGCCTGCGCCGGTCACGCCAATCCGTCAGTCACCCTGAACATTCATGCGCACCTGCTCCCGGGCAGCAGGAAGGTGCCGCAGCGGTGGTTGACGCGGCACTCACTGCCGCACTACAGGAATGAAGCGCGAACCAGTCGGGAACGCCTTCGGTGCCAATCCGGTGCCAACAGGCCGAAGCCAGCCGGCAGCGCACTACCTAAGTGATTGAAAAATCACAACGGAGGAATGGCCGAGCGGTTTAAGGCACCGGTCTTGAAAACCGGCGTGGGTGCAAGCTCACCGTGGGTTCGAATCCCACTTCCTCCGCCAGATTTTCTGTCATCCTGTTGATATTGCGACGTTATTGGCCGTAGCCTTATTCTCTTCCTAACTCCGTTCCTAACGTCGTTCGACGATGCTTGGGCCATCCTGTTTCATACCGTAGCGTTTAGTTGCAAAAATCGTAGCAGCCCGTTCACTGGCTGTTCTGACTGCCTTCCCCGCCTTTTTGCACGCCGACATATGCCGCAAGCGATTCAGTCAATGCGGCAGATCGGGACGCGATCAAATTGCTCTTTGCTGCGGCTGCTTGATTTTGATATCGCACCGCAGCCCCGTCGGAAACCGATCGAAAAATCGTTCCTCCACCTCTTCCTGCCCATACCAGAGAGACCTCAGAGGAGATGGGGAACCACATCTCGACAGTCGGATCCGAAAGCGCGGCTTTGCCGGGAAAATTGAGCTTATAGACGGGAAAGCTCGATATGATGAACGCCTCCTTCGGATTCGAGATTTTCACGATATTGAGGTTCATTGCCTCGATGGTCGCAACAATGGACAAGTTCCCTTTTGCAATAACGTCGCTACGCACGTTTTGGAGCATTCGGCGCCAAGTCTCATCCTTGCCGAAGTACTCCCTTTCGTGGTCATCCAAGGGACGGTAGCGATCCTC
>NZ_JBFULQ010000449.1:0-4488 GCF_054049815.1 Mesorhizobium sp. P5_C1
GTCACGCCGTGCATTGCTCTTGCCCTGAATGAACCTATGGCCTTGTCCTCGCTGCACCCAAATCATGCATTGGCCGCCCGGAGCGCGCACGATAGCATCGCGCGATCGGCGAACATGAAATCGTCAGACAGGGGAGCAGGAAAATGGGTGCAAGACTGGCCGGCAAGGTCGCCATCATTTCGGGCGGCGCGACGGGGATGGGCGGAGCGGCTTCGGAGCTGTTCGCCGCGGAAGGTGCCAAGGTGGCGATCATCGACCGCAACGGGGAGGCGGCGGCCGCAACCGCGGTGGCGATCCGCGCGCGGGGACACATAGCCGAACACTGGGTCGCCGACGTGTCCGATGAAGCCCAGGTCGAGGCGGCGGTGAAGGGCGCGACCGAAAAACTCGGCCCGATCACCGTCCTGTTCAACCATGCCGGCACCATCGTCATAAAGCCGTTCCTGGAGACGACGGTGCAGGAATGGGACTGGCTGCATGCCGTCAACGTGCGCTCGATGTTCCTGATGACGCGCGCCGTGCTGCCCGGCATGATATCGGCCGGTGGCGGCTCGATCGTCTGCACCTCGTCGATCTCGGCAGTGGCGGCAACACCGATGGAGGTGCTCTACGACACCACCAAGGGCGCCTGCCACATGTTCGCGCGCGCCATCGCCGTCGAGTTCCGCGACCGCAACATCCGCTGCAACGCGGTCTGCCCCGGCTTCATCCGCACGCCGCACGGCCTGCGCGAGGTTGCCGATCTCGGTCGGCTCGGCATCGATGTCTCAGACGCCGCACTGGCCGCGCAGCAGGGCCGTATCGGCGAGCCGGAAGAGGTGGCCAGGGCCGCGCTTTACCTGGCCAGCGACGAATCCAGCTTCGTCAACGGCACGCATCTGTTCGTCGACAACGGCTTTACCGCCATGTGACCAGCTGGACGCTGACAGCCCTTGGCTGTCAGCGCTCCTCGCGACGAAACGGCTTGAGCAGGGCCGACGGCGCCACCGCGTTGCGCGACATGACAGCCATGGCGACTATGGTGAAGATGAAGGGCAGCATCAGGAATGCCTCGTAGGGGATATGCCCCAGCCCGCTCGCCTGCATACGCAGTTGCAAGGCATCGACAAAGGCGAACAGCAGCGCAGCCCCTGCCGAACGCCACGGATCCCAGCGGCCGAACACGACGAGCGCGATCGCCACCCAGCCGCGCCCCGACACCACGCCGAAGGTGAAGGCGTTGAACTGCGCCATCGACAGGAAGGCGCCGGCCAGCCCCATCAGCGCACCGCCGAGGATGACCGCCTGGAAGCGCGTGGCGATGACGCTGACACCGGCCGAATCGGCGGCGCGCGGATTTTCGCCGACCATGCGCACCGACAGGCCCCAGGGCGTGCGGTAGAGGACGAAGGCGGCCAGCGGAATGGCAAGGATCGCCATGTAGACCAGCGCAAACTGGTTGAACACCGCCGGTCCGAGCACCGGAAAGCTGGAGAGGACCGGGATAGGCAGCGTCTCGAACCCCTTGATGCTTGGCGGCACCGATTGCTGGCCGAAGATCAGCCGATAGAGGAAATAGGCGAGGCCCGAAGAGAACAGCGTGACACCAATGCCGCAGACATGCTGGCTGAGGCCCAGCGCCACCGTGAACAGCGCATGCAGCGCGCCCATCAGCATGCCGGTCAGCACGGCGACGAGCACGCCGAGCCACAGGCTGCCGCTGAGGCTGGTGGCGGTGAAGCCGGTCATCGCCGACAACAGCATGATGCCTTCGATGCCGAGATTGAGCACGCCGGCGCGCTCGGAGAACATTTCGCCAAGCGTCGCGAAGGCAAGCGGCGTGGCGATCCGGATGATCGCGGCCAGGAAGCCGACCTGAAAGATCTGTTCGAACACGGCACTCATCGGGTCACTCCGACGCGGCGGATGCGGTAGGCGGTGAACAGCAGCGCCACCAGCATGGCAAGCAATGCGGTGCCTTGGATGACATCGCTGAGGAAGGCCGGCACTCCGGTCGCGCGCGACATCGCCTCGGCGCCGGTCATCACGGCGGCCAGGAAGATCGCCGCCGGCACCACGCCGAGCGGATTGAGCCGCGCCAGCATGGCGACGACGATGCCGGAATAGCCGTAGCCCGGCGAGATGTCGCTCATCACCTGGAAATGCACGCCGCCGACCTCGCCGACCCCAGCGAGCCCGGCCAGAGCCCCGGACAGCAGCGCGGTCGAGATCAGCACCCGCTCGACATGGATGCCGCCATAGCGTGCGGCTTCGGGATTCTCGCCGGTGACCCTGATCCGGAAGCCGAGCGTCGTGCGCACGATCAGGAACCAGATCAATGGCGCCGCCAGCAGCGCCACGACAACGCCGAGATGCAGCCGCGTGCCTTCGAGCAGCACCGGGAAATTCGCCGAATCCTCGATCGGCGGCGAGATTGGATAACCGCTGAAACTGTCTTTCCACGGCCCTTCGATCAGTGCCATCAGCGCATAGTAGATGACCGAGTTGAGCAACAGCGAGCTGACCACGTCGTCAACCTTGAATTTGACCCGCAGTGTCGCCGGCACCAAGGCAACCGCCGCGCCGGCAGCGGCACCGGCCGCCGCCATCAACAGCATGGCGAGCGGCCCCGGCATCGGGATCGCGCCGACAAAGCAGCTGGCCACCGCGCCGGCCAGCAATTGCCCCTCGGCACCGATGTTCCAGAATTTTGCCCGGAAGGCGACCGCCACCGCCAGCCCGGTGAAGATCATCGGCGCGGCACGCACCATCGTTTCGGTGATGGCGTAGCTGTCGCCCAGCGAGGCGGTGAACATCACGCCATAGGCATCGATGACGCCGGCGCCGGCCAACGCAATCAGCCCACTGCACAGGACAAGCGTGGCTGCGATCGCCAGCAGCGGCAGGGCCAAATTGAACCAGGCGGGCGTCGAGGTGCGGACTTCCAGGCGAAACATCAGCTGTGCCCCTCCGCGCCGGTCATCATCAGCCCAAGCCGGGCCACCGTCGCATCGGCGCTGTCGAGCGTGCCGGCGATTCGGCCCTCATACATCACCGCGATGCGGTCGCAGAGCACCAGCAGTTCCTCGAGATCCTCGCCGATGACGATGATGCCGCAGCCCTTGGCCCGCATGTCGAGGAATTTTTCATGGATGAAGCGGGCGGCGCCGATATCGAGGCCCCGCGTCGGCTGCGAGACGATCAGCACCTTCGGATCGAAGGCGAGTTCGCGAGCCAGCAGCGCTTTCTGCAGATTGCCGCCCGACAGCGCCCCGGCGCGGGTCATCGGTCCGGGGCAGCGAATGTCATAGGCCTTGATCTGCGCCTCGGCGAAGGCACGGATCGCATCTGGCTTGAGCAGGCCCCTGCTGCTGAACGCCGCCGTGCCGATGCGCGGCAGCACCATCGAATCGGCGAGCGGCAGGTTGGTGACCAGGCCGGTCGTCATGCGGTCTTCCGGGATGCGGCCGAGACCGAGCGCCTGCACCTCGCGCGGCGAATACACAGACACTTTCTGGCCGGCAATGGTCATCTGGCCTGCATCGGGCACGCGCACGCCGGAGATCACTTCCGCCAGGGCGCGCTGACCATTGCCCGAGACACCGGCAATACCGAGGATCTCGCCAGCGCGGACCGAAAGCGACACGTCGCGCAACGCCGTGCCCGAATGCCGCGATGTCGAAATGCCGTCGAGCGTCAGCACCGCTCCACCGGGGGTCGATGGCCCCCTGGCCGGCGGCACGATCTCGTGGCCGCACATCAGCTGCGCCATTGCGGCAGATGTCGTGTTGGCGGGGTCATCGACACGGCCGGCGACGCGGCCATGCCGCAGCACCGTGCAGCGATGGGTCAGCGCCCGCACTTCATTGAGCTTGTGCGAAATGAAGATGATGCCGAGACCCTGTGCCGCCATCGAGCGCAGCGCCGAAAACAGCCCGTCGACCTCCGTTGGCGCCAGCACCGCTGTCGGCTCGTCGAGGATCAACAGCCTGGCACCGCGAAACAGCGCCTTGACGATTTCGAGCCGCTGCTGCTCGCCGACCGACAGCGCCGACACCGGAAGGTCGGGATCAAGCGTCAACCCATGTTGGCGGCCGATCTCCGCCAGCCGCGCCATCCCGCCGGCGCGGTCGATCCGCCCTGATCGGCCTGATATGCCGATGAGCAGGTTTTCCAGCACAGTCAGCCTCGGCGCCAGGTGGAAATGCTGATGCACCATGCCGATGCCGGCGGCCAGCGCATCGGCCGAACTGGCGATCCGCACCGGCTGGCCCTGGATGAGGATCTCACCTGCATCGGGCGCATAGGCGCCGAACAGCACGTTCATCAGCGTCGTCTTGCCGGCGCCATTCTCGCCCAGAAGACCGAGAATCTCGCCCGGCGCGACGCTGAGATCAACGGCCTCGTTCGCCTTGACGGCGCCGAAGCTCTTGGTGATGCCGAGCATTTCGATGAGTGGGGCGGGCAAGATGGCTCCCGGTGAGATGGCGTTGGCGCAGCTCTTCACCC
>NZ_JBFULQ010000450.1:0-4480 GCF_054049815.1 Mesorhizobium sp. P5_C1
ATTCATGCTCGGCAACACGAACAAGGCGGTCGCGGCCAGCATGGCACTGAGAACGACGGCAACGAAATCGCACTATCTTGCGGCGCGGCTGATCGGTGCGAAGGCTGCCGGACAGGACCATCTGGTCAGCACGCTGCTGGGCGAACTGAACACCCAGTTCCCTAAATTTGCCGCCGATCCGCGCGCGACCTTCGTCGAGCGGAAATATCCGGCCGACCTGACCGACCGGCTGGTCCAGGCTCTGCGCGCCGCAGGGCTCGGCAACGCAAGCTGACACAATCGACATCCACAGATTAGGCGCGCCGGGACTGTCCGCAACCGCGCAAATCGCGAAGATTTTACTGGTCATCACGCTAGACTGGGGGCAATTCAGCCACAGTTGGTGTCGCGCATCCTGCAATAACAAAAAAATCAGCCTTCATGACCGCATCGCTTTTTGTCGCCGAACAGGGTGTTGGCTCGAAGGCCATCGTCCTGCTGCATGGTTTCGGCGGCTGCCACGATGTCTGGCGCGAGGTGATTTCTTCCCTGGCGCCCGCCACGCGCACGCTGGCCTATGATCTGCCGGGGCATGGGCTGTCGCTCGATTTTCCCGGAGCCGGTCCGGCCAAGGTGGCGGCCAGGGCCGTGCTCGCCGATCTGTCGGAACGCAGGCTGAAGCGTGTTCATCTCGTGGGCCACTCGATGGGCGGTGCGGTGGCAATGCTGATGGCGCTGGCCGAGCCTGGAAAAGTCGCCTCGCTGACGCTTCTGGCGCCAGGCGGTCTTGGCCCCGAGATCAATGGACCGTTGTTGCGCCGTTATGGCGGCGCCGCGAACCGGTCCGAAATCCGCGCCTGCCTTGCCGCCATGTCCGGGCCCCACAGCCCGCCCCAGAAGCGTGTCATGGACGCGCTTTGCCGAATGCGCGGACGTCCAGGCCAAGTGCCGAAGCTGGTCGAGATCGCCACCGCCATGACCATGGACGATCGGCAAGGCGTCATCCCGCACGATCGTCTCGACGGATTGAACATGCCGGTGATGGTGGCGTGGGGAACCGACGACGCAGTGTTGCCCTTTACCCAGGCGGATGATCTGCCGGCGCATTTTCATGTCCACCATGTGCTTGAGGTCGGCCATATGCTGGCCGAGGAAGCACCCGACCTCGTCGCCGAGATCATTCGCCGCAACACCAACCGGCGCGCCAGGCCGCTGCGCCAGAAATTCGCTGCTGCTGCCAGCTGACCTTTTTCGCGCACAGCCGCCTGCTGAACGCGCCTCGATCCCGTTGCTCTCGCCAGTGCATTTTACAGGCGGCTGTGTTAACCCCGTGTTAACCAAACCCGCGAGGCGAACGCCGATGAAGGAAGCAGGCGAGAAGACCATCGATCAGTCGAGGCAACTGTCGGATGCCGTCCGTGATGTGAAGAATGCCTTCGCCGACCGCGACGACGTCGTCGTCGACATGCGCGAAGCCCATCGCATGCGCCTCGAGCTGCTTGCTGCCGAACTGGCGCCGGTTTTTGCCGATGTTCCCGCCGACATGGACAATTTCGACTTTGTCGTCTCGTCCGGCTTGCAGCCACGCCTGTGGATCGATGCCGTCAGCCATGTCGCCATGGGGCGCGATCGCCGCACCTATCGCTTTCTCAGGGACACCCGCATCGGCCGGGTGGTGCTTGCCGAATCGACCGACATGAAGCCCGTTGCTGATCAGGTGACGCGCTATGTTGCCGAGCGGATCGTCGAGCGCCAGAAGATGATGGAAGGCGGGGTCGAGCCGGCCTTCGCCGGCTTGACACGCGCCGATGTGCCGGAAGCCGAACCGCCACTGCGCTCGAAGACGCGCGGCAAGGCCTGGTCGGCGTTTCTGTCGGGCCTTGGCCTGGTCGCCGCCGGCGCTCTGGTCGGACTGGTGGTGTCGGTCATCCTGTTGTGGGACCGCATCGTGGCCATGGTTCTCAACGTGCGGCCATAGCCGCACCGGCCTCCGCGCCAAGCTCCAGCGTCTGCAGATCGGACGGCGGTATGGACGGCCCGGTCAGGCCGCGCCGCGTCAGCCGGATCCGCCAATTGCCCTTTTCGCCATCGATGTCGAACAGATTGTACTGCGCCGCCGGGTGCTTGCCGCCCGGCGCCTGGCCGGCGGCGGCAACCCCGACCACCGGAACCTTGGCGCTCCGGTTGCCGATGAAGAACAGCGACGGCAGATGCGAATGGCCGTGCAGGACAAGTTCGGCGCCATGGCGGCGAATGATCTTGTGGAAGCGGGCAATGCCGAAGAGCCGCTTGTGCTGCGAGACGGCGCCGCGCACCGGCGGATGATGGATCATGATCGCGCGAAACAGCCCTTGCCCGGCCGTGGCGTCGAGCAGCTTGCCAAGTCGTTTCGCCTGACCCTCCATGAAGAAGCCATTGGCCATGAACGGCGCCGTGGCACGCGCTGTCGAGATGCCGATCAGCGCGACATCGCCGCGCACGCGYAGATAGGGGAATGCGTTGCGGTCGACCGGCGTGTTGACACCGTCGCCACTCATCCAGGCCGCCCAGGACCGGCAGACCTTGTCGAAGGCGCCGGGCACATAGGCATCGTGGTTTCCAGGAACGACCGAGACATCCTGCGGCGATCCCAGCGTCTCCAGCCAGTGCCTGGCCATCTCGATCTCGCCGTCGAGCGCCAGATTGACCAGGTCACCGGTGACGGCGAGGTGGTCAGGCGTGTTCGCCTTGATGTCGGCGACGATCGCGTCGATGACGGCATCATGCATATGGCGGCGGCGGTTGCGCTGCCAGTTGACGTAGCCGAGCACGCGCTTGGAGGCGAGATCGCGATAGGATACATCGGGGAGCGGCCCCAGATGGACATCGGAAATATGCGCGAGCCTGAACATCCATCCTTCATATGCGACGCGCCCCCCGCTTTCCACCACGGTTTCGCACCTGATGCAGACTGATCCGGAGAAGACCTTCCGTCAGACCGGTTGGGCGGGCCTCCGGGCCCGCTTGTTCCATCTCTATTTCGTGTTGCGGCGGCCGATGACGCTCGGCGTGCGCGGTCTGGTTCACGACACGGCATCCAATTCCGTCTTCCTCATTCGCCACACTTATGTGCCGGGCTGGCAGCTTCCTGGCGGCGGCGTCGAAGTTGGCGAGACGCTTGGTGAGGCACTGGCGCGCGAACTGGCCGAGGAAGGCAACATCACACTGACCTCATCGCCGGCGCTGAGGTCGATGCATTTCAACCGTCGGGCCAGCCAGCGCGACCATGTCGGTCTCTATCTGATCGAGCATTTCAGTCAGACGGCGCCGAAGCTGCCGGACCACGAGATCGCCGAGTCCGGCTTCTTTCCCCTGGACCGTTTGCCGGAAGGCACGACACCAGCGACGCTACGGCGGATCGCCGAGGTTTTTGGCGGCGAGCAGGCATCGCCCTACTGGTGATCACGCCGCCTTCTTGAACCTTCCCCGGTCATGCCGCGCGTCATAGTCCAGTTCCGGCCCAACCGGCACGATCCGTGTCGGGTTGATCGTCTCGTGGCTGCCGTAATAATGCGCCTTGATGTGATTGAGGTTCACGGTCCCGGCGACGCCCGGCACCTGATAGAGGTCGCGCAGATAGTTGGACAGGTTCGGGTAGTCGGCGATGCGGCGCAGATTGCATTTGAAATGGCCGACATAGACCGGGTCGAAGCGCACCAGCGTGGTGAACAGCCGCCAGTCGGCTTCGGTGATGTGGTCGCCCACCAGATAGCGTTGCTTTGAGAGGCGGTCTTCCAACGTGTCGAGTGCCGCGAACAGCTCGCCGAACGCTTCCTCATAGGCGCCTTGCGTGGTGGCGAAGCCGGCGCGATAGACGCCGTTGTTGAGGGCGGGATAGACCAGCGCGTTGATCGCATCGATCTCGCCGCGCAGCGCCTTGGGATAGAAATCGAGGCTGGCATCGCCCCATTCGTCGAAGGCCGAATTCAGCATCCGGATGATCTCGGAGGATTCGTTGGAGACGATGGTCTGCTCCTTTTTGTCCCATAGCACCGGCACCGTCACGCGGCCGGAATAGGCAGGATCGGCCTTGGTGTAGATCTGGTGCAGAAAATCGAGGCCGTAGAGCGTGTCGCCGGTCGCGCCATCCTGCGCCACGAACGTCCAGCCATTGGCGCCCATGAAATGATGCACCACCGACACCGAAATGATGCCTTCCAGCTTCTTCAGCGCGCGAAAGATCAGCGTCCGGTGCGCCCACGGGCAAGCGAGCGAGACATAGAGATGGTAGCGGCCGGGCTCCGCCTTGAAGCCGCGGCTGCGGCCCGCAGGCGGCGTCCCGTCGCGAGTGATCCAGTCGCGCCACTGCGATTGCGTGCGCACGAACTTGCCTCCGCTGTCCTTGGTGTCATACCAGCGGTCCTGCCATTTACCTTCGACCAGCAATCCCATCGCATGTCCTTTCCTGCTTGCTTCCCATGTAGGGCACGAAGGCACGCCGTGGAATCACCTGGTGCTGAAC
>NZ_JBFULQ010000451.1:0-4468 GCF_054049815.1 Mesorhizobium sp. P5_C1
TGCTGGACCCGATAAGCGGTCCTACCGCGTCGACTTCGGCAAGATCGCGCGCTCCCTTCCTGCCTTCAAGCCGCAGTGGGATGCGCGCAAGGGCGCCGAGCAGCTTTACAAGGCCTACGGCAAGTCCAATGTCACTCTCGAGGAATTCGAAGGACCGCGCTTCCAACGTATCGGCCACATCCGGTATCTTCTGGCCAACCGGCTTCTGGATGACCGGATGCGGGTCACCGAACCTTCGCGAATGCTGGAGGCCGCGGCGGGTTAACTGGAATGGAACACATAACCCCGGAGGGACTCGGCCCGCCGCCGTCTTCCATCGACCTCGGCCAGGAAATCTATGACTTAGCCGAACGTCTCTTTCCGATTTGCAGGAGCATCACCGGGGACGGTGTGCGGCAGACGCTGGATATCCTGTCGGGGCACGTCGGCCTGGACCGGCATGAGGTGCCCACCGGCACGCAGGTGTTCGACTGGACTGTTCCAAAGGAATGGAACGTCCGCTCGGCCAGCATCATTGGCCCGGACGGGCAAACGGTCGTGGATTTTGCCGACTCCAACCTGCACGTCGTCAATTACAGCGTACCCTTCAAAGGGATCCTGCCGCTCGACGAGTTGATGTCGCATATTCACACGCTGCCCGACCAGCCGGGAGTGATCCCCTACCGCACCAGCTACTACGCCCCGACATGGGGCTTCTGCGTCGCCTACGACCGTGTCGCCAAAATGCCCGACGGTCTCTACCGGGTGGAGATCGATGCCGAACTCAAGGACGGCAGCCTCACTTACGGCGAATACCTGCATCGCGGGCAGACCGAGCGGGAATTCCTTCTTTCGGCGCACATCTGCCATCCCTCATTGGCCAACGACAACTGTTCGGGCCTGGCCCTGCTGGCAATCCTTGCGAAAAGCATGAAGGCAAGAAAAACACGATACAGCTACCGCTTCCTGTTCGCTCCAGGCACGATCGGGTCGATCGCGTGGCTGTCTCGCAACGAGGGCCGGACACATCTCATCGACCACGGTCTGGTGCTGTCATGCGTGGGGGACGCGGGACGTCCTGCATACAAACGCAGCCGTCGTGGCGATGCCGTCATCGATCGCGCCATGGCTCACGTGCTGGGACGTGAAGCCGGGGCAAAGTTGATGGATTTCTCCCCCTACGGCTATGACGAGAGGCAATATTGTTCGCCGGGCTTCAATCTTCCGGTCGGCATGTTCCAGCGGAGCGTCCACGGCACCTTCCCCGAATACCACACCTCGGCTGACAATCTCGACTTCATCAAGCCGGAGTACCTGGAGGATTCCTTCCGTATCCTGACGGACGTGATCGACATCGTCGAAGGGGACTGGACGCCGTTGAACCTCTGTTCCAAGGGCGAACCACAACTCGGCAGGCGCGGCCTCTACGCCGCCCTGGGCGGGCAGGCGTCTTCGGGAGCAACCTCGATGTCTCTGCTTTGGGTGCTCAATCTCGCCGACGGCCAGCATTCGCTTCTCGCGATGGCGGAGCGCTCGGGTCTGCCGTTCAGGGAACTGGCCGCCGCCGCGAGACTGCTGTCGGATCACGGTCTGCTGGCCGCGGCTTCATAGGGCTCCAGCGGCCGTTCTTTGCTTGAGCAACGGCCACGCCTTATCCCTTTCCGACATCGCCGTCGGCATCAACGGCCAGGCTATCGAAAAGGCAGGGTCGTTGTAGCGCACGCCCGTCGACGCATGGGGCGTATAGAATTGCGATATGAGATACGAGACCTCGGCATCGTCCGTAAGGGTCTGCAGCCCGTGAGCGAAGCCGGCAGGGATGTAGACCTGCCTCATGTTCTGGGGCGTCAGCTCGAAGCCCAGCCAATTGTACCGTGTCGGCGAGTTCGGGCGCAGATCCACCACGACATCGAAAATCGCGCCGCGGACACAGGAGACGAGCTTCACCTCGGCGTACGGGTCGTCCTGGAAATGCAGCCCCCGCAGTGTTCCTTTTTTGWCCGAATGTGCGCGGCTGTGTTGGACAAAGCGCGTCGCCAGCCCGCAATCAGCCATCTCCTTTTCACAGAATGTGCGGGTGAAGGAACCGCGATCGTCAACCACCGGTGTCGGCTCGATCAGCCAGACACCCTTCAGCTCCGTTTCGGTAAACCGCATGTCTGCCTAAATCCCTAGTAGCCGGGCTCAGTTAGCCGGGCTAGCACCGCGGTCGGATTGTCGGCACCGCCTGCCTGGGCTGGAAGAGCTACCTAAGCCTTAGGTGGCTTCTCCGATCGCGGTATGCCGGGCCGACCGCATTACCCCGTTCGGAGGTCCTTGCGCAGTCATTGCCCCCGCGGTTTCCCTATAAGGATTAAGGCACCCAACGGATTGGCAAATCGAACTCGCGGGGCGCCCCGTCCTAACCTGCGTTGAAAAGATGCACTCCCTGCGGAGCGCGGCGGGCACAGGTTCATTGTCAGGCCACCGCGTCTCCGTTTTTTCAAACCAGGGCGACAGAGGGGTACGGAATGAATATTCAGGCTGTCGAAATTGCTCGCGACCAGAACACGGCACGCCGCAATGTCAGCTGCAGGCTGTGCGGATCGCGCCTGCGCCACAGTCTGGTCGACCTGGGCATGTCGCCACCTTGCGAGAGCTTCCTGCAGGCCGACCAGCTTGACCAGATGGAACTGTATTATCCACTCAATGTCCTGGTCTGTGAGCGCTGCTACCTGGTGCAGCTCAAGGAGTATGTGAGCCCCGAGACCATTTTCAACGAATATGCCTACTTCTCTTCCTTCTCGACAAGTTGGGTGGCCCACTCGAAAGCTTATTGCGAAGCGATCACGAAGCGACTTGGGCTTGGCGCCGACAGCTTCGCGGTAGAACTCGCAAGCAATGACGGCTACCTGCTGCAGCACTTCCTGCCGCTCGGCGTTCCCGTGCTTGGCATCGAGCCCGCGGCCAACGTTGCGCGCGCGGCGGTCGAGAAGGGCGTGCCCACCCGGGTCGACTTCTTCGGGGTGCGGCTGGCACTTCAGATGGTGGCCGAGGGACTCCGCGCCGATCTGATCATCGGCAACAACGTCCTGGCGCAGGTGCCCGATCTCAACGACTTCGTCGCGGGAATAAAAATCCTGCTCAAACCGGAGGGCGTGGTCACTCTCGAGTTCCCGCACATCGAGCGGCTGATGATGGAGAACCAGTTCGACACCATCTATCACGAGCATTTTTCATATTTCTCACTGCTGACGATCGACCTGATGGCGGCCCGCCACGGGCTGCGGTTGATCGACGTCGAGGAACTGCCCACCCATGGCGGATCGTTGCGTGTTTATCTCGCCAACGAGGGCGGCAGCCGGCCCACTGATGACAGTGTCGCCGAACTCCTCGAGCGCGAAAAAAGACATGGGCTTACGGAAATGACGACCTACGCCTCTTTCGGCTACAAGGCGCAGCGCGCGAAGCGCGATCTCCTGGCGTTCCTGGTTTCGGTCAAAAACGAGGGCAAGACGATTTGCGGTTACGGCGCGCCTGGCAAGGGCAACACGCTGCTCAACTACTGCGCCATCGGCACCGATTTCCTCGACTTCACGGTGGACCGCAATCCTTACAAGCACGGCCGCTTCACGCCGGGCATGCACATCCCGATCAAGCCCATCGACGCGATCGACGAGGCCAAGCCAGACTACATCCTGATCCTTCCCTGGAACCTGAAGGACGAGATCATTCAGCAGATGCACCACGTCGCCGCCTGGGGCGCGAAATTCGTCGTGCCAATTCCTTTTGTGACAGTGATCGATCTATCGGAGTTACGGAGATGAAAGTCGTCCTTTTCTGCGGCGGCCGCGGGACCCGGATCCGCGACTATTCCGAAAGCATACCAAAGCCGATGATTCCGCTCGGCCACCAGCCGATCCTGCGCCACGTCATGCAGTGGTACAGCGATTACGGGCATGACGAATTCGTGCTGTGCCTGGGCTACAAGGCCAACGTCATCAAGGATTTTTTCCTGAACACCCGGCCACAGACCTTTTCCGATTGCGTGGTTACGCACGGTGGCCAGGATGTGAAGCTGCTGGGCGACACGGTCAAGGACTGGAGCATCACCCTGCTCGATACGGGCATCTGGCGCAACATCGGAGAACGCCTCTGGGCTGCGAAGGATCACGTCAAGAACGAGAAGATGTTTCTGGCCAACTACTCCGATGGCCTGACCAATGTAGACCTCGACGATGTGATCGCGAAGTTCGAGGCCAGCGGCAAGATCGCCTGCTTCCTCGCCGTGCGCGCGCCGCTGACATACCATTTGGCCGACATCGCTGAAGACGGTCGCGTGCGCGAGTTCCGCACGACGGAGACGTCCGAGATCTGGATCAATGGCGGCTACTTCGTGTTCCGTCCCGAAATCTTCGACTACATGCGTGACGGCGAGGAACTCGTTATCGAACCTTTCAAGCGATTGATCGATGACAACATGCTGATGGCGTACAAGCACGACGGGTTC
>NZ_JBFULQ010000452.1:0-4448 GCF_054049815.1 Mesorhizobium sp. P5_C1
GACTTGGACGCTTGGTCACAATGCAGAGCGAGTTCAAAAACTCGACGGAATGAATGGAGGCCAGCGAAGCTTCCCCGAATACGGTCTTATACCTGTCGGAGAACGTGGCCAAGGCATCCGCCCGAAAGCGGGGCAGTCCCCAATGCTCATGGTTGACCACATCGAGCAGGCGCTTGAAGAACGATATCGACGAAAGCGGATCATAGAGACCGCCTTCGAATTCCCGCCAGTAGCTGCAATGCAAATCTTCGGCTATGAAAACCCCGCCATCAGAAAGATGAGGGAAATAACGGGCAAAAGAGCGCACTATGTCTGATGATGTATGGGATCCGTCATCAATTATGATGTCGAATGTCGCGGATTTCGCAACAATTTTTCTTTCTATCTCATCAGTATTGGCATCACCGATAACCAAAGCAATCTTCTGATCGTCGAAAACCAGACCGCTGCAGGCCGTGTCGATATCGCAGCCAAGAATGAGTTCCGAATTCGGGAAATATCGCGGCCAGATTTCGAGCGAACCACCGTTTTGGACGCCAATTTCCAGGAGTCGAACCGGCTTCTTCCGATAGTCCTGAAAAACGCGGTCATATGCATCCAGATAGCTTGACCATTTGTCCGACACTTTGCCGCTATGGGCATTGTACAGGTCGTGAAGTGAAGGGGCGTGCGCCTTAACCGCCGCGGCATGGCCCTCGGGCTGTACGCCCTGCGGCACGTCTCCGACCGCCTCCGGGCCGACCGCGTCCGGGTCGACCGCCTGTGAGGCGGCCTCTGCATCGCGCATGTCTTTCGGCGATAGGTCCTTCTTCATGCCTCAAGCCCATCCCGTCTTTCAGACCAGGACACGACGCGCCACCGCTTCAGTCGATTGCCGCCAGTCAGGCGCATTCCATCCGAAGACGGAGGCGAATTTCGCGCTTGATAGCCGGGAATTGGCGGGGCGTCGCGCCTTGGTCGGGTAGTCCTTCGTAGCAATGTCCCGTACTCGCGCCCAAGGGCCACCAGACACTCGGCTTGTGTCCAGGATATGGCGGGCAAAGCCGCTCCAGTTGGCCTCGCCCGTGCCGGCCAGATGATAGACACCGAACGCAGCGAAGCTCTTGTTGCCATGCAGCGTCGCCGCCGCATGCAGGACTGCGTCGGCGATATCGAGCGCGGAGGTGGGATTTCCCCACTGATCGGCGACCACCGAGATCTCATCCCGGTCGGCGGCAAGCCGCAGCATGGTCTTGACGAAATTCTTGCCGAACGGGCTGTAGACCCAAGCCGTGCGCAGGATCAGATGGCGCGGATTGGCGGCTGCCACCGCCTGTTCGCCGGCGAGCTTGGAGGCACCATAGACGCTGCGTGGTGCGGTCGCGTCGGTTTCGACATAGGCACCGGAAGCGCTGCCATCGAAGACATAGTCGGTCGAAAGATGAATGACGGGAATGCCAAGCTGCGCTGCGGCTTCGGCCACCTTGCCGGCGCCGACAGCGTTGACCGCAAATGCCAGATCGGGCTCATCCTCGGCCTGATCCACGGCGGTGTATGCGGCAGCCGACACGATGATATCCGGCTTCGCGGCCGCAATGGTGTCGATGACGGCGTCGGGCTTTGCCAGGTCGAGCTCCGGACGGCCAATTGCGATGACTTCCACGCCGGCGTGCCTCTGGCCGGCCTCCAGAAGGCTTAACGCGACCTGGCCTTCGCGCCCGGTGACAACGAGCCTCACGCGGCCCCCTTGCGCGCTTCGCCCAATCGCTCACCGGCATAGCGCTCTTCGCGGATCGGCCCCCACCACCATTTGTTTTCGAGAAACCAGTCCACGGTTCTCGCCAGGCCACTGTCGAAATTCTCCTTCGGCGCCCAGCCAAGCTCGCGACCGATCTTGGAGGCGTCGATGGCATAGCGGCGGTCATGGCCCGGACGATYGGTGACGAAAGAGATCAGATCGCGATAGCTCTTGCCGCCGGCCCGAGGACGCCTGATGTCGAGCAGATCGCAGATCGTCTCGACGACGCCCAGGTTGGTGCGCTCCGAATTGCCGCCGACATTGTAGCTCTCGCCTGGCGTGCCCTTGGTGGCCACCAACTCCAGCGCGCGCGCATGGTCCTCGACGAACAGCCAGTCGCGCACATTGGCGCCGGCGCCATAGACCGGCAACGTTTTTTCGTCGAGCGCATTGAGGATGACCAGCGGGATCAGCTTCTCGGGAAAGTGATAGGGCCCGTAATTGTTCGAACAATTGGAAAGCACGACCGGCAGGCCATAGGTTTCGTGCCAGGCCCGCACCAGATGGTCCGACGCCGCCTTCGAAGCGGAATAGGGCGAAGACGGCGCATAGGGCGTTTCCTCGACGAACAGACCGCCGTCAAAGGGAAGATCGCCGAACACTTCGTCGGTCGAGACATGATGGAAACGGAAGCGGCTTTTCCTGTCGTCAGGAAGGCCGCGCCAATATTCCAGCGTGGCATTCAGCACCTTGTAGGTGCCGACGATGTTGGTCTCGATGAAGGCGCCGGGTCCGTCGATCGATCGGTCGACATGGCTTTCGGCAGCAAGGTTCATGACGATGTCGATTTCGTCCCGATGCAGAATGTCCAGCACCGCCCTCTCGTCACAGATATCGGCATGAGCGAAGCGGTAATTGTGGGCATTCTCGATCGGCCGCAGCGAGGCAAGATTGCCGGCGTAGGTAAGCTTGTCGAGATTGGTCACGCGATAGGCCGGGTTGGCGCACAGATGCCGGCACACCGCCGAACCGATGAAGCCGGCACCGCCTGTCACTAGAAAATTCATGCAGCTGTCCTCATGCAACCCATCAGGCGAACACTTCGGCGGCGGCCAACACCGGCGCCTTGAGGTCCTTGTCCGAAAGCTGGAATCCGCCAGCCAATGACGGCCATTCGATGCCGATGGCAGGATCGTCGAAACGGATCGAGCGGTCGTGCTCGGGCGAATAGGTATCGGTCACCTTGTACAAGACTTCGGTGTCCGGCACGAGCGTCACGAAGCCATGCGCAAAGCCCTTCGGCACCAGAATCTGGTTGCCCTTTTCGGCGGTAATTTCGAGCGCAACCCATTTTCCGAACGTTGGCGAGCTGCGACGAATGTCGACCGCCACGTCCAGCAGCGCACCCCGGACGACACGCAGCAGCTTGTCCTGGGCTCGCGGCGCAAGCTGGTAGTGCAGCCCGCGCAGAACGCCCGCCGCGGCGGAATAGGACTGATTGTCCTGGACGAAACTCAAGCCTATGCCGGCCTGTGAAAAGCGCTCGGCATGATAGGTTTCGACGAAGAAACCACGCGCATCGCCATGTCGTTTCGGAATGATTTCCAGAACGCCTTCGATGCCAAGGGACCTGACCTCCAGCATTTACTCCTCCAACCGCTCGACAACGCGCCGGCGCAGATAGACGGCATACTCGTTTTTTCCCAGGCGGGTGGCGCGCTGGAGGACATCGTCCGCCGTCAGCCAGCCCTGTTCGAAGGCGATTTCCTCCGGGCAGGCAACCTTTATGCCCTGGCGATGTTCGATCGTGCGCACGAACGAAGATGCTTCGTGCAAGCTGTCGTGGGTGCCGGTGTCGAGCCAGGCATAACCACGCCCCAATCGATGCACATGCAACTGACCACGCTCGAGATAGACATTGTTGACCGCCGTGATCTCAAGTTCGCCACGTGCCGAAGGCCGGATCGCCGGGGCAATGTCAACGACATCGTTGTCATAGAAATAGAGGCCGGTGACGGCCCAGTTGGATTTCGGATTGTCTGGCTTTTCCTCGATCGTCAGGGCGGTTCCGGTGACCTTGTCGAAGGAAACGACACCGTAACGCTGGGGATCTTCGACATGATAGGCGAATACGGAAGCCCCCGTCTCGCGCGATGCCGCTGCACGGCAGAGCTGCGACAGGCCTTCGCCGAAATAGATGTTGTCGCCGAGGATCATCGACACGCTGTCCTTGCCGATGAAATTCCGGCCGATGATGAAGGCTTCCGCAAGTCCGTTGGGTTGCGGTTGCTCGGCGTAGGACAAATCAAGCCCAAACTCCGATCCGTCGCCAAGCAACTCGCGGAAAACCGGCAGATCACGCGGCGTTGAAATGATCAGAATCTCGCGGATACCCGCGAGCATCAAAACGCTCAGCGGATAATAGATCATCGGCTTGTCGTATATCGGGAGGATTTGCTTGGAGACTGCCAACGTTAGCGGATAGAGCCGCGTTCCGCTGCCTCCAGCAAGGATAATTCCTTTCAAGAAGTTCTCCTTGACATGCCTAAACCCCCAGCCCTGACATAAACCGCGCTCGTGCTTAGGTTCCATGCAATGGCTTGTCAATCGCGGCGATCGACAAACAGCCGGACTATTGGCGCGCCAGGCGCGCCCTCCGCTAGGTCAGTCCAAAATACGCCCGGTACCAGTCCACAAACCGCCCTACCCCATCGGCAACCGTCGTCACCGG
>NZ_JBFULQ010000453.1:0-4447 GCF_054049815.1 Mesorhizobium sp. P5_C1
GCATGGGGGCCGGGTCGTTCGAAAGGCCTTGGGAATGGCGAAAGCAGATGACGGTCCAATAGGCTACTTGCGCAAATAGCTCTTGGCCCCCGAAGAAGTAACGACCTATCGCCTGTTCGGCTTCGGCATGATCTCCTCGATCTGCGCCTTAACTCCGTCTTGGACCTTCGCCTGTTCCATCGCATCCGCTTCGGCCTTGTCCTTGGTGGCCAGCACGGTGCGCTAATGCGGCTTGTCGAACACGCTTACGATGCAGGTTCTTACAGGCTTGTCGCGTAGGCGTTCGGCCTTGTGATGCCGCGMCGGCGCRYGTTTTGATTTAGCGCAAGGACGGTGGGGGKCAGCCGGGAGCAGGGATAGTGGCTGGGAYGTTAGAGCGCTTCTGCTGCCGTCCTGAGGAGATTGTCATGAAATCCATATCGAGGAGAGCAGTGCTCGGGCTTCGCCGCAATGCTCATGGCCGGCAGTGCMGGCGCCGTCMAGGCTGCTGCGATTGTCCAGGTCKCCCTGTGGGACAAGGGCGCGAGTACGGAGATGCCGATGGGTCTCGCTTATGCGGCGCCGGGCATTGATCTCGCCAAGGCGACCATGGGGATCAAGGCTTCCCCGGGTGCGGTGAAGGCYGGSGAGGTCACATTCAAWGTGAARAATGACTCCAAGGACACSRTYCACGAGATGATCGTGATGTACCTTGCCGCGCCCGGCAAGCTGCTTCCTTACCTTGAGGCCGAGAACCGGGTCGACGAAGACAAGTCSGGAGAYAAGGGCGAGGTGTCGGARCTCGATCCCGGCAAATCAGGCACATTGACCGTCGATCTGAAGGCTGGAAAATACCTGCTTATCTGCAACGTGCCGGGTCACTATGGRGCTGGCATGTGGRCCGAATTMACAGTYGAACCATAAGAATGAGCGCCTCTTCACCTGWGKCGTGATCTCCTCGATCTGCGCCTTGTCGCCRAYCTCCTTGGCCATAGCCCGYGCCTTGGAGGAGCGTAKATGTCAGCGCACTGGGGCGATGGGCAGCTATCGGCGTCCACCCCGTCTATATTCGCCGGGATCCATAAAGTTCCCTGCCCACAAGTTACGTTTGGCAATGCGGGCTTCGCGTTCTTCGGCAAGGTATCGAGGCGCTTGTTTGTCGGCCACCGCCAATCCGTGTTTCACCAGGTCGCGTCCCAGATCGATGCCTCCCACGAAGCAGACGCCGACTTCGTTGTCATAGCGGTCCTTGCCTTCGATGGTGCAGGATACATCCCCKGMGGCATGAGATGGCGAATGTGGTCACGCGCATACCTGCCGCAGGGCCAGATYTTGTCAGCGGCATCAAAACACGCCTGCGAAAGTTCGGGGGCATCRATACCRAGCAACTGAACTCGTTTCTTGTCATGCCACAGCGTGTCGCCGTCATGAGCAAACCAATGCTCTCCTGCGGACACGGTGCCACAYGTGAGCAAGAAGGCRAGAGCSAGGGTMAACCTACACATCGGTCATCYGCTTCCCCCTGCTGAGAGCCCGCGCCACTTGCGGGAGGCGCGGGCCGATCGGTAGCCGGTGAAGATCCCGATCTTAAGGCAGTRATGGGGTGAGCATCACCTGCCGCAAGCAAAAATAGTTAGAGATTGCTAATGTTCCGTCAAGCCGGTTTGGTTCGATCGAAAGTCGGCTTCCAGTCGCAGTTCCGCCGCTGCCGATCGCCTTCGTAGCCGGGAATGCAGGTGAAGAACGCCGGGCGCCGCTCGCGGCCCTTCCCGCGCAAGATCGGGGAAATTGTATTGCGTCTCAAGCCGCGTCCGCGATTCGTCCGCATCCACATCTTTCAGCCGGCTACCTGTTTCCCCTGGCGCAATGCGGCGCTATGTGAATGAAACTGGGAGATCGACCATGCTGGGCTGGTTCCGCAAGCTGCTGCCGCGCGAAGATCGCTTCTTCGACCTGTTCGAGCGACATTCCCGAACCGTGGTCGGTGGCGCCGAGGCGCTGGAGCAGCTTCTCCAGGGCAAGGACATCGATCGTTGGTGTCAGAAGATCATCGATCTCGAGGATGAGGCCGATCATATCACCGCCGAAGTCCTCCTGGCGGTGCGGCTTTCCTTCATCACGCCTTTCGATCGCGGCGACATCAAGGACCTAATCCAGTCGATGGATGATGCCATCGACATGATGCACAAGACCRTCAAGACGGTGAAGCTGTTCGAAAAGAAGGAATTCGACCCGCTTATGCAGGAAATGGGCGGCGTCATCGTCGCTGCCGCCAAGCTGGTCGCCGAGGCTATCCCGCTGCTGAGCAAGGTCGGCACGCACTCCGTGCGCCTCAACGCCATCGCCGAAGAGGTCATGCGCGTCGAAAGCCGCGCCGACGATCTGCACGAGCAAGGGCTGAAGGACCTGTTCAAGCGGCACGGCCGCAGCGACCCGATGGCCTACCTGATCGGCAGCGAGATCTATGGCCAGCTGGAAAAGGTGGTCGACCGTTTCGAGGACGTCGCCAACGAGATCAGCGGYATCGTCATCGAGAATGTTTAGGTGATGGAAGCCACCATTGCCTTTCCCGTGCTGGTCGTCCTTGTCGCAGTCGCGCTGTTCTTCGATTTTCTCAACGGCCTGCACGATGCCGCCAACTCCATCGCCACCATCGTCTCCACCCGCGTGCTGCGGCCGCAATATGCGGTTCTGTGGGCGGCTTTCTTCAATTTCATCGCCTTCATGTTCTTCGGCCTTCATGTCGCCGAGACAGTGGGAAAGGGCATCGTCGACGTCGGCATCGTCACGCCGGCGGTGATCTTCTCAGCCCTTGTGGGCGCCATCGTCTGGAACATCGTCACCTGGATTGCCGGCATCCCGTCGAGCAGTTCGCATGCGCTGATCGGCGGGCTGGTCGGCGCCGGCGTTGCCAAGGCTGGGGTCGGCGCCATCGTCTGGACGGGGCTTGGCAAGACGGTCGCCGCAATCGTCCTGTCACCGGCGACAGGTTTTGTTCTGGCGCTTGTCCTGATCCTTGTCGTTTCGTGGCTGTTCGTGCGCCAGACACCGTTCGCCGTCGACAGCACCTTCCGCGTCCTGCAGTTCTTTTCCGCCTCGCTCTATTCGCTCGGCCATGGCGGCAACGACGCCCAGAAAACCATGGGCATCATTGCCGTGCTGCTCTATTCGCAAGGCATGCTCGGCGCCAATTTCTATGTGCCGCTATGGGTCGTCCTCACCTGTCAGACGGCACTGGCGCTCGGCACATTGTTCGGCGGCTGGCGCATCGTCCACACAATGGGTTCGAAGATCACCCGGCTGAACCCGATGCAGGGCTTCTGCGCCGAGACCGGCGGCGCCATCACCCTGTTCGCCGCCACCTGGCTCGGTGTTCCCGTGTCGACCACGCACACGATCACCGGCGCCATCATCGGCGTCGGCGCGGCCCGCCGCGTCTCAGCCGTCCGCTGGGGCATCGCCGGCAACATCGTCATCGCCTGGATCGTCACTTTGCCGGCGACGGCCGCCATTTCGGCCCTCACCTATTTTGTCACGCGCCTGGGCGGCTGACGCGGAGCGGGCGCCGAAATCTGAATATGGGCGATGAGGCGTCCATAGAGATTTGACGTAAAGTCTATGGCCCTGAAGTGCCGTTTGATTTCTCGCCAAAAACCCGTTGTCGCCTAAGCCAGCCCAGATCAGCGTGGACTTGCAGCACGCCGGGTGCCCGCAATTCACATACATGGTTTCGCAGGCGGCCAAGGTGTCGGCAAGGGTTTTTTGGGCATGGCGATCGTTGAAGGGTCGCCGCAACGGAGGATTATATTCCTGATCTCGATGGCGCTGGCAAGGGACTTGGGCCGTCGGAGATGGTGTAAATATGCACGATCTAGACTAGCCGAACTGATCGGCCACTGACTTAATGGCGCGTTGTTTCATAGCTTAGCCCCGGAAATGAAATGGCGTCGGGCATCAGCGCTCCCCTGCCAGCAGGTCGCTCTTGAGGATGTCGAGAAAGAACGCGGTGGTGAGCTCGTTCGCCTGCTTGAATGCTGGCTGCGAGGAGTTCATGAACATCATGTGCCCGCCACGATACGGCCAACGCCTTGTCTTGACTGCTGATTTCGTCATACGCCCACAAAGCGTTGTGTTTAGGCAATACAGCGGCATCGTCAGAAGCAGCCATTATGAGCGTCGGCACCTTGACCTCCGCAATGCCCGTGTCGCCAAAGGCATGCAGCT
Source organism: Mesorhizobium sp. P5_C1 (assembly GCF_054049815.1). Lineage (NCBI taxonomy): Bacteria > Pseudomonadati > Pseudomonadota > Alphaproteobacteria > Hyphomicrobiales > Phyllobacteriaceae > Mesorhizobium > Mesorhizobium sp. P5_C1. The sequence continues at coordinate 4,204 of NZ_JBFULQ010000453.1, forward strand.
CGTCCGGAGCTCCGGCGACAAGAGCGGCTACGCGTTTATCCCAGATGGGCGGCAGGGGCGCCGCAAACGGATCAGCGACACCATAGTGTGTCGCGACCGATTGCTCGTGGCCTACGAATTGGCATGTATCAGAGGCGTGTGGATCCTTTCTGTTTACAGCGCACCAGGCATCGAGTTCCCTGAAGTTGACCCGGGCGCCTCCCGCCTGGAACACTGTGGTTCCGCCGCTCGAATGTCCCCAAAC
>NZ_JBFULQ010000454.1:0-4434 GCF_054049815.1 Mesorhizobium sp. P5_C1
GTGGAAACCGCGGCACACTTTTGCTGAATCCGCTTAGCGGGCGGCGCGAATGAAGTTTTCGCGCCTTCGCCTCCTTGGTTTCAAGTCCTTCGTCGAGCCCGGCGAGTTCGTCATCGAACGCGGCCTGACGGGCATTGTCGGGCCGAATGGCTGCGGCAAGTCGAACCTGGTCGAGGCGCTGCGCTGGGTAATGGGCGAAAGCTCCTACAAGAACATGCGCGCGTCCGGGATGGACGACGTCATCTTTTCCGGCTCGGGCACACGCCCGGCACGCAACACCGCTGAAGTCACGCTTTTCCTCGACAACAGCGACCGCTCGGCGCCCGCTGCCTTCAACGATGCTGACGAGTTGCAGGTGTCGCGCCGGATCGAACGCGAGGCGGGCTCGCTCTATCGCATCAACGGCAAGGAGGCGCGCGCCAAGGATGTCCAGCTCCTGTTCGCCGATCAGTCGACCGGCGCGCGCTCGCCATCGATGGTCGGGCAAGGCCGCATCGGCGAACTGATCCAGGCCAAGCCGCAGGCGCGCCGCGCCTTGCTCGAAGAGGCTGCCGGCATTTCCGGCCTGCACACCCGTCGCCACGAGGCCGAGTTGCGGCTGAAGGCGGCCGAGCAGAACCTGGAGCGCCTGGACGACGTCGTCGGCGAACTGGAAAGCCAGATCGAAAGCCTGAAGCGCCAGGCGCGCCAGGCGTCACGCTTCAAGAACCTGTCGGCCGATATCCGCAAGGCGGAAGCGACGCTGCTGCATCTGCGCTGGACACTGGCCAAGACACAGGAAGGCGAGGCGCGCTCGGCGCTGTCGGTTGCCACCGCGCTGGTCGGTGACCGCGCCGCAGCCCAGATGGCCGCCGCAAGGGAGCAAGGCATCGGCGCCCACCGGCTGCCGGAGCTGCGCGACGCGGAAGCCGCCGCTGCCGCCGCCTTCCAGCGCCTGTCGATCGCCAAGTCGCAGATCGAGGAGGAAGCCGGCCGCATCCGCGCCCGTCAGGGCGAACTCGAGCGCCGGCTGCAACAACTCGACGGCGACATTGCGCGCGAGGAACGCATGGTCCGCGACAATGCGGATATTCTTGAGCGCCTTCGCACCGAAGAAGCCGCGCTCAATTCCGAAAATGCCGGTGCTGCCGAGCGCGAAGCCAGCACCCGCGCGGCTTTCGAACAGGCGGCATCGATGCTTGCGGCAAGCGAAGCCAAACTCGCCGCGCTGACCGCCGAGCGGGCCGAGGCTGCCGCCTCGCGCAACCAGATCGAACGGACGCTGCGCGACACCGCCGAGCGCCGCGACCGTTTCGGCCGTCAGCTTGCCGATGTCGACCGGGAACTGTCTGATATCCTCTCCAAGGTCGCCGGCCTGCCGGATCCGGCCGAGAAGCGCATGCTGGTCGAACAGGCGATGGCGCTGCTGGATGAGGCCGAGGCTGCCGTGGCGCAGGCCGAGCAATCGGTYATCGATGCCCGCGCCAGCGAAAGCGCGGCCCGGCCGCCGCTGCAGGATGCCAGGGCCGAGCTGGCACGCATCGAGACCGAAGCGCGCACGCTGGCCAAGATCCTGAATGCCGCCAGCGGCGATCTCTTCCCAGCCGTGCTGGAGCAGATCAGCGTCGAGCGTGGCTTCGAGACGGCGCTGGGTGCGGCCCTTGGCGAAGATCTCGACGTGCCGCTCGACCGCAGCGCACCGGTGCATTGGGGCGAAAGCGAGATCCAGCCCGGCGACGCGGCTCTGCCTGAAGGCGTCAGGAGCCTTGCCAGCGTCGTTCACGCGCCGGCACAGCTTGCCCGCCGCCTGGCGCAGATCGGTATCGTTGTATCAGGCGATGGCCGCCGGCTGCAGGCGCTTCTTGCTCCCGGCCAGCGGCTGGTCAGCCGCGAGGGCGCGCTCTGGCGCTGGGACGGCTTTACCGCCAGTGCCGATGCGCCCACCGCGGCCGCGCAAAGGCTGGCGCAGAAGAACCGGCTGGCTGAACTTGATGCCGAAGCGGTGCAGGCGACGCTCGTCCTGCGCCAGGCCGAGGAGGCACTGGCCCAGGCCGAACAGGCGCTTCGCCTGGCGAGCGAGACCGAGCGCAACGCGCGCCAGGCTGGGCGTGACGCCCAGCATCGGCTGGACGCCGCCCGCAACGCGCTGGCCGAGGCCGAAAAGGCCGGCGGCGAATTGGCGAGCCGGCGCGCGGCACTGGATGAGGCGCGCGCCCGCATCGTCGATAGCCATGAAGAGACTTCGGCGGCCTTCGCCGAGGCCGAAATGCTGCTGCAGGACGCGCCCGATCTCGGCGATTTGCAATTGCAGCTCGAACAGTCCGCAGCCAATGTCGCCCGCGATCGCGCCACGCTTGCCGATGCGCGTGCCGTGCATGAGGGGCTGCGCCGCGAAGCCGAGGCGCGCACGCGCCGGCTCGATGCCATTGGCGCCGAGCGTAGCAACTGGCTGGAGCGGGCCGAAAACGCCTCGACGCAGATCGCATCGCTTGGCGAACGCAAGGCCGAGGCCGAGGCCGAACGCGAGCGGCTGGCCGATGCGCCCGATGAAATCGACGCCAAGCGGCGCGCCTTGCTGTCACAGCTGACGGAGGCCGAGACCTTGCGCAAGGCCGCCGCCGACCGTCTGCAGGAAGCGGAAAACCGGCAATCCGAAATGGACAAGGCGGCCACCGGCGCCATCCAGTCGCTGGCCGAGGCGCGCGAGACCCGCGTCCGCGCCGAAGAGCGGTTGACCGCGGCCGACGAACGCCGGCTGGAGGTCGAGGTGCGCATCCAGGAAACGCTGAACACGCCGCCGCATCTGGTCATCCGCCACACCGGTCTGGAGGCCGACAGCCCGATGCCCGAAATGGCCGAGATCGAGCGCCAGCTCGACCGGCTGAAGATCGAGCGCGAACGGCTCGGCGCCGTCAATCTTCGTGCCGAGGAAGAGCAGAAGGAGCTTTCCGACCGGCTGGAGACGATCGTGTCGGAGCGCGAAGACATCATCGAGGCGATCCGCAAGCTCCGGCAAGCGATCCAGAGCCTGAACCGCGAAGGCCGCGAGCGGTTGCTTGCCGCCTTCGACGTGGTCAACAGCCATTTCCAGCGGCTGTTCTCGCATCTGTTCGGCGGCGGCACGGCGGAATTGCAGCTGATCGAATCCGACGATCCGCTCGAGGCCGGGCTTGAAATCCTGGCCCGCCCGCCCGGCAAAAAGCCGCAGACCATGACGCTGCTGTCCGGTGGCGAGCAGGCGTTGACGGCGATGTCGCTGATCTTTGCCGTGTTCCTGACCAATCCGGCGCCGATCTGCGTGCTCGACGAAGTCGACGCACCGCTCGACGATCACAATGTCGAGCGTTTCTGCAATCTGATGGACGAGATGGCCGCCACTACCGAGACGCGGTTCGTCATCATCACCCACAACCCGATCACCATGGCGCGCATGAACCGGCTGTTCGGCGTCACGATGGCCGAGCAGGGCGTCAGCCAGCTCGTGTCGGTCGACCTGCAGGCCGCCGAAGCGATGCGCGAAGCAAGCTGAGCCGCCGCGCGACGCGCGTCGCGTTGAAACGGATTCAGGCGCCGCGCTTTAAGTCTTTGTTTTTATGCATGTCGTTGCCCCAAGCCGGGGTCGTTTTTGGGCGACATGCATTAAAAATAGGTTCTCGGCTCGACAAGGTTCTTCTGCTGGCGAAGGTAGAAACAATAGAAGCCGAATGCAGCAGCGAGCCACATGAAGGCCTCGCCGATCGCCAGCCGATTGTTCGAATTGCTGAGGACGGTGAGGGCGAAGAAGACCAACGTTGAGATGTAGCAGGACCATACGGCCGGAGCGACAAGCTTGGCCCGCACGGCCAGCACGACCTGCCTGGACGACCAGGCGTAGAGAAAGCCGAAGAACGCCAGCCCGACCACGCCGTAGCGCACGGCTATCTCCAGATAGCCGTTGTGGAAGACGTTGAAGATCATGGGGTGGTAGGTTCTGTTCTGCCATTCGGTGAGCCAGCTGGAACTGGCTCCGAAGATCGGGTGGCGTTTCCAGACCTCGATCGCATCGGCCCACAGCATCAGCCGTTCCCTGGCCGCTAAGGGAACCGTATTGCTGGCGATGGCGCGGTCGAAGGCCGGGAGGACGCCATGGCTCAAAGCATCCGAAACCAGGTTCTTGACGAAGATCATGGTGTCGCCGGCGGTGGACCAGAAGATGTTGTGCATGGCGACAACGCTGRCTGCAACGATTGCCAGCACGCCGCCTCCGATCATCAGCTCGCGGCGATGACCTCTCGCCAGCGTCATGATCGCCAGCAGGAGCAGGACGAGCGCGAGCGSAAGCCAGACGCCCTTCGACCGCAGCGCAACGATGTTGGCGAAGGCAAACAGCAGAACGGCGGTCGACAGCGCCCAGTGCAGGATCCTGGATACCTTGTTCAGGTCCGTTCTTTGGGCCGTGTATGCCATGAATTGCAG
>NZ_JBFULQ010000455.1:0-4430 GCF_054049815.1 Mesorhizobium sp. P5_C1
GGATACAAATATAAAGATTCTGATGTCCATATTTCATCAATGCAGCTTGATAAAAAGCTGACGCATCACAGCCTGATATTGCAGAAATTATACAAAAAGCCGAAAAGCGATAAAAAAATTGCTGACCGGCGGTGAAGTTGGCTCTCACGCATTTTCCCAGTGTTGCTTGTAATACTCGTGCATCAAGCCACCTCTTCGCCAAGGCCGTGGCAATGGTCTCATTTTGTGGCAATGCGCGCATAGGTATACATTTCACAGGGGAGTATCGGTCATTTTAGCATGGCTTTTGAGCGCATAGGTAGAGTGTCGTATTCCACGGTTCCTTCGATCGGGCAGTGGGCGGAACGGCAGCCGGGTGCGACTGTGCGAAGGGACGGTGATGGCCGCATCCCGCGGGCCATCACAATCAGGAATAAGYGACGAACAAAGGCGACCACGCTATCTCGGATCGGTCCGGAATCGCTGCCCGTTTCGAGGGTCGGGATATGCTACTCCCCGCCCATTTCCTTCTTGAACGTGTCGAAATCGACCTGCATTCCGTTGAAGATGGTGCTCCAGTGGCGGGTTAGCGCAGCCATTGTCACGGCTTCCTGGATCTCTTCGTCGGTGGCGCCGGCGCGCTTGGCGTCCTGGGTGTCCGACCAGATGCAGTAGTTGCAAGGTATCTGCGCCGCCACTGCCAGCGAGATCAGCGACTTGACCTTTGGTGGCAGCGCTGTCTTGTCGCTGAGTTGGATGGCCTTGACCTCGGCCCAGGCCCCAGGCAGGCCGGCTTTGGGGAACTGCTTCACAAAGCTGGGCACACCGCCCATGGTCGACTGGATGTCCTTGATGGTTGCATCGTATTCATCGGCATGGGCCGGAGCCGCGCCGAGCGACAGGATGCAGGCTGCGGCGGTGAGCAGGAACGCACGGCGGATGGACGACTGCACGGATTTGAAAATGCGACGGTTCGACATGGTTTTCTCCTCTGGTCTTTGTTAGCCTTACTGTGTAAGGTAATGTCGAAGGTGAACCTTACAGTGTAAGTTGTCAAGCGACGCCATGGACTCATCGATCAAGAAAAAGAGAGTGCGCGGTCGGCTGTCTCGCGAGATGATCGAGGACGCGGCCTTCCAGGTGATCGAGCGTGAGGGGCTTGCCGGCTTTTCGATGCGCAAGCTGGCGGCCGCGCTCGGCTGCGAGGCGATGAGCATCTACCATCACTTCCCTTCGCAGGCGCATCTCTACGAGGCGCTGGTCGACCGGCAGATCAGCGCGATTGTTATCCCCGACGCCAGCATGCCCTGGCGCGAAAGGATCCGCGTCGGCATGCAGGAATACCGTCGCGTCGCGACCGAGCATCCGGCCTTCGCCCCGTTCGTTGTCGTCTACCGCATGAATTCGCCAGCATGTCTTGCCAAGCTGGATAGTGTCATCGGCCTGTTCGAAGCTGGCGGCTTCGGTCCGGAGCTGAGTGCAAGGCTGTTCCGCGCTGCGAGTTACTACCTTATGGGTGCGATCCTCGACGAGACAGCTGGTTACGCCAAGGGTCCTTCGGCGGTGACCACGGTCAGCGACGAGCAGCTGGCGCGGGATTTTCCCAGCGTCATGACAGCCGGGGCCTATTTTGGTAGGGCCGGTTTCGACAAGACATTCGAGCTCGGCCTTGAGATGCTGCTGGATGAAATGGAACGCCTGCGCGACAGCACCAATGCGAGCTAGTTGTCCGGCAGGGTACGATTACAAGGTGGCTGTCTGAATGCGCTTTCTGTTTGTCCTGATCTTGCTCGCCGGCATCGGCACCGGTTTCATCTATCCCTGGGCGATGAGCAATTTCTCCGGCCACGAGATCGGCACATGGCGTGTCTACGAGCAGGGCCGCTTCAAGCCGCTGACGGTGCCGCTCAGCAGCCGCGACGCACCGGTGCGGGTGCTGGTGGATCTGACCGCGAGGGCCGAGCGCATCGTCTCGCAGCAGCGCACGGTGTTGACGCTGACATCGGCCACCAATGGCCGAACGGTGCTTGCCTCGACGCTGCAGTTCAACCATTCGGACAACCCACGCCAGGCCAGCCCGCAGCTGCCCGACAAGATTTTTCGCGATGAGGCTGGCGTGATCGCGAGCGTCAGCCCGGGTCCGTATCTCTTCACCGTCGGCCCGGGTGATGCCGATGACATTCCGATGCGCGCGGTCGACCTGATCCTGCGCTCCGGTGCCGGCGAGATCGACGGCCGCGCGCGGCCGGTCGGCTACGCGCTGATGGCGGTCGGCCTGATCGGGTTTTTGTTCTCCCTGCGCAGTCGTGGCGGCCGGCCCGAAAATCCGAATTCGCAGCCGCCCCCGCCGCGCTGGGGCAGGGGCTCTAAGTGAACTACCGCCACGCCTATCACGCCGGAAATTTCGCCGATGTCGTCAAGCATGTCGTGCTGACGCGATTGCTCGACTACCTGAAGCAGAAGGACAAGGCGTTTCGCGTCATCGACACCCACGCCGGCATCGGCCGCTACGATCTGTCCTCGGTCGAAGCGCAAAAGACCGGCGAGTGGCAGGGCGGCATCGGCCGGCTGATCGATGCCTCGTTCGCCGCGCCGGTGACGGCACTGCTCGCGCCCTATCTGGAGACCGTGCGGTCGCTCAATCCCGAGGGCGGCATCCAGAAATATCCGGGCTCACCGCTGATTGCGCGCCATCTCCTGCGCAAGCAGGACCGGCTGTCGGCGATCGAGCTGCATCCCAAGGATGTCGCGAAGCTGAGAACCCTCTTTGCCGGCGATTTCCAGACCCGTGTCATCGAGCTCGATGGCTGGCTGGCGCTCGGCGCGCATCTGCCGCCGAAGGAAAAGCGCGGCCTGGTGCTGATCGATCCGCCATTCGAGGAGGCTGGTGAGTTCGAGCGCCTCGTCGACGGGCTCATAAGGGCGCACAAGCGCTGGCCTAGCGGCATCTACGCGCTGTGGTATCCGATCAAGGACCGCAAGGCGATCATCGCTTTCCGCAAGGCGCTGAAGCAATCCGGCATCCCGAAGCTGCTCGACATAGAATTCGAGATCAGGCCCGCCTCTTCGCAGCCCAGTCTCGACGGCAGCGGCCTGCTGGTGGTCAACCCGCCTTTCACGCTGGAGGGCGAACTGCGGACATTGATGCCTGCCTTGCACAGGGTGCTCGCCGTGGAAAAGCCGGCGCACTGGTCGCTGGAATGGCTGGCCGGCGAGTAGAGAGGGCGCGGGGGCTCGAGCTCTCTTTTCCGTCCGGGTCCCCACGTGCTGGAGCCGTTCCGGTTCCATGCGGGGTTCGGCTTTGGCCAACGTCGTTCCGAACTGGGAAACCATTGTTTCCGCAACCGCTTGACCACCGCCAAGCGAATCCGCAGAGTGCGCGCAATCGACCTTGAGAGGCTGCCATGACTCGCTTCGCCAAATCCGCACTTGCTGCCCTGATTTCGCTCTGCACTCCGCTTGCCGTGCCTCTCGGTCTTACCCAGGCCGTGCAGGCGGCCGACCTTGGCGTCTATTCCGACGACGATGGCGGCGTCTGCGGCGAGGCCTGGGTGTTGAACAAGATCACCAGCCGCTTTTCCCATCAGGTGCATCACGTGCCGCACCTGCCCAACGTGCAGATCACCGATTTCCGGCGCATCCACCAGCATCTGTATCTGGCGGCCAACGAGACCTGGCCGATCGGCCGCCGCTATTGCGGCGCCACCGTCAGCCTGTCCGACGGGCGCGATCGCACCATCTGGTACCTGATCGAGGAAGGCCAGGGATTCGCATCGATCGGCGACAATGTCGAATTCTGCGTCTCGGGCTTCGACCGCTGGATGGTCTACAACGGCCGCTGCCGCATCCTGCGCTAGAGCGCGGATCTCCGTTCCGATTCCTTTTCGCGCCTGCGGCTCTACCCGCTGCGGGCGCTCTTTTTGTGCTGTGTTGACAGAAGAGGCGATCCGTCGCATAAATATGAGACAGACCTGTCTCATCACTGGTAAGCGCCATGACATCGTCGCCTGCTTCCGACAAACGCCAGCACGTCGTTGAAMCGGCCTACGGGCTGTTCAAGCGCGCCGGTTTCCATGCCACCGGCATCGATCGGATCATCGCCGAGGCCGATGTGGCCAAGATGACGATGTACCGTCACTTTCCCAGCAAGGACGAACTGATCGTCGAGGTGCTCGACTATCGCGCCAGGCGTTTTGATCGCCAACTCGACCGCCTCGCCGAGGAGGTCGCGACGCCCGGGAAGAAAATTGCAAAGATCTTCGACTGGCACGATCGCTGGTTCCGCAGCCCGGATTTCCATGGCTGCCTGTTCGCGCATGCGCTGGCCGAGTTCGGCGATCCGGAACATCCGGTGTTCAAGGCTGTCGCCAGGCAGAAGAACGGCCTCAAGAAGCGCATGCAGTCAATCCTCGAAGAAGAGATGCCGCGCGGTCGCGCCGAAAGCGTGGCTG
>NZ_JBFULQ010000456.1:0-4427 GCF_054049815.1 Mesorhizobium sp. P5_C1
GATGCGGCCCGCACAGCAATTGCCGGACTGAACCAGACCGAGCGCCAGACGCTCGTCGCCAGCTTCGTCACCAACAATGCCGGCGGGTATCCCTTCGTGGATGCCAGCAAGTTGACCTACCAGGCCAACGACAGCACGGCCGACGGAAGCCAGTTCGTGGTGTCCATCCAGTACGATGCCCGCAACCTGCCGATCTGGAATCTCTTCCCGGGCATCGCCATGCCGGGAAGTACGATCAAGCGCCAGTCAACGATAAGGGTCGGGGGCATCTGAATGCTGCTGCGGGCTTGCGATGCGATCGGCCGGCTCGCCCGATTGATGCTGGCCGACAGACAGGCGAACATCGCCGTCATGACCGCGTTGAGCGCGCCGGTCGCGCTGGCGCTGGCTGCGGTGGCAATCGACGAAGCCTCGATCTATACCGAGCGCCGCGAAGCCCAGGCAATGGTGGACCTTGCTGCGATCACCGCTGCCTCGAACATCACCAAAGTCGACACCGCTGTCGTGACCACGCTGACCGACAACGGCATGCCGGGCGTGGTCGTTCAAGGCTCGGGACAGACGATCGCGCCGGCCGTCGGCAAAACCGTCGTGTCGGTCACGCCCGGCCGCTACGCGGCATCAACCGCCAATGTCAGCCAACGCTTCCAGTCCGGCGTAACGCCCTACAATGCCGTCCGTGTCACCCTGAAGAAGATCCCTGCCCGCTATTTCGCGAGTTCGCTGCTCCCCACTCCCGTCATCGGCACCGAGGCCACCGCCAGCATGACGCCGCAGGCGACGTTCTCGGTCGGGTCGAGGTTGCTCAGCGTCGATGGCGGCATTCTCAACGCGCTGCTCAGTGGACTTCTCGGCGGCAACATCTCGCTCAGCGTCATGGACTACAACGGGTTGATCTCGGCCGATGTCAGCGTGCTCTCGTTCATAGACGGTCTTGCCACACAATTGAGCCTGACCGGCGTCACCTATTCGGACGTGCTGGCATCGAATGCGACTGTCGGCCAGATCGCCACCGCCATGGCCAACGTGCCCGGGCTTGGCAACACGGCCAAGCTGGCGCTGCAGACCATCGCCTCGAAATCGACCAGCACGGGCAAGATCCCGCTCAACAAGCTTGTCGATCTCGGTTCAGTCGGCAGCTTGGCTCTCGGGCAAAGACCAACCGGCCTTGGGCTAGACACCAACGCCATGGGCATGCTGACCGCTGCCGCCGTACTGGCCAACGGCACCAACCAGGCCCAGGTCAATCTTGGCGCCACCGTACCCGGGCTTCTGTCCACGGCGCTTACCATTGCCATTGGCGAGCCGATGCAATCTTCGCCATGGCTGGCGGTCGATGGCATCGGAACCGTGGTGYGCACCGCCCAGACGCGCATCAAACTGGTTGCCAGCGTCGGTGTCGGCACGCCCGGTCTCGGCGGCGGTATCAGCCTGCTGGCCGTCAATCTGCCGCTCAATGTGGAAGTCGCCTATGCCGAAGCCAAACTGACCGACATCACCTGTCCGACCGGGCCTTCCAGCATCAATGTTTCCATCGCCGCGCACCCGGGTATCGCCTCGCTGCATCTGGCCAACAGCAACAGTTCAGGCTTCGGCGATTTCAGTCAGCCGCAGACGTTCACCGACGCGGAGATCGCGGATGTGAGCCTCCATATGCTGCTGATCAACATTCCGCTGATACAGGTGATGGGTTCCGCCGCCACCGCGATCACCAACAATAGCCCGACGACGTTGAASTTCAAYGCGACCGACATCGCCAACAAGACGGTCAAGACCGTTTCGACGCGCAACATATCGCAGTCGCTGACCACATCGCTGGTCGGCAACCTGTCGCTTTCGGTCAATGCGCTTGGTCTCGGAATCGATCTGACCGCACTGCTCGCAACGGTGAAGCCGGCAGTCATGGCCGTGCTGAACGGCGTAACGGCGCCGGTCGACGACCTGCTCTACAACGTGCTTTCGGCGCTCGGTATCGGCGTCGGCCAGGCCGATGTGCGTGTCACCGGTGCGACCTGCGGGCGCGCGGTTCTCGTTCAATAAGGCATCAGCAGCCCAAGCGGGATCACCTTCCTCGCAAGCGGCGGCCGAAGCACTGAATCAGTCGAGCTGACCAAGGAAACAGCCAAGCGCCGGCAGCGAGATCTGGCTCTCTTCAACAACCCCGCGGCCACCATCAATAGCCACGACAGCTCCTGTATCCGGCGGCAACGGCCAATTCGCCGGCTCCTCGGCGAAGTTGAAGACACAGAGAAGTTTCTCACCGCCGTCTTCGCGGATGAAGGCGAGAATTTCGCCGTCCGCATCGAAAAACTGGATCGAACCGCCGACCAGCGCCGGATGCCCCCTGCGCAAGGCGAGCATGGTCCGATAGAAGGCGAGCACCGAGGCGGTGTCGGCGTTCTGGACGTCGACCGCGCGGTCGCGATGGCTGGCCGGTATCGGCAGCCACGGTTTACCGGTGGAGAAGCCCGCATTGTCGGCACCGGCCTCCCAGACCATCGGCGTGCGACAGCCGTCCCTGCCCTTGACGCCCGGCCAGAAGCGGATGCCAACGGGATCGCGCAGATCCTCGAAGGCGAGTTCCGCCTCCTCCAGGCCGAGTTCCTCGCCCTCGTAGAGACAGATCGATCCGCGCAGGCAGGAGAGCAGCATGATCGAGAACCTTGCGACCGTATCGGGATCGCTGTCGGGCCTCGTCCAGCGGGTGACGTGGCGCACCACGTCATGGTTGGAAAACGCCCAGCAGACCCAGCCGTCGGACACCGCCGCCTCGAAGGCTTCGACACAGCCCCGCACATGCGCCGCCGAGAATTGTGGGCCAAGCAGGTCAAAGGTGTAACACATATGGAGCTTGTCGCCGCCGGTGGTGTAGGCGGCGAGCGTCTGCAAAGAGCGGCCTTCATCGCCGATCTCGCCGACGGCGGCGCGGTCGTCATACTCGTCGAGCAGCGCCCTGAAGCGCTTGAGGAACGCCAGGTTTTCCGGCTGCGTCTTGTCGAACAGATGTTCCTGGTAGAGGTAGGTGTTGGTCTCGCTGTTGGTGCCGGCGACGCTTGACGCCAAGGGTGGATTGCTGCGCAGCCAGCGGTCGTGGACATAGTAGTTGACCGTGTCGAGCCGAAAGCCGTCGACGCCACGCTCCAGCCAGAACCGTACCGTTTCCAGAAGCGCGTCGTGGACCTCCGGATTGTGGAAATTCAAATCCGGCTGAGAAGCGAGAAAATTGTGCATGTAGTACTGCCGGCGGGTCGAATCCCACTCCCAGGCCGGGCCACCGAAGACGGAGAGCCAGTTGTTGGGCGCGCCGCCATCGGGCATGGTATCGGCCCAGACATACCAGTCGGCCTTGGGGTTGTCGCGGCTGGAGCGGCTTTCGACGAACCATTCGTGCTTGTCGGATGAGTGCGACAATACCTGGTCGATGATGACTTTCAGGCCGAGCCGATGCGCCTCGGCGACCAGCGCATCGAAATCCTCCATGCCACCGAACATCGGATCGACGGCGCAATAGTCCGACACGTCGTAGCCCATGTCAGCCATCGGTGACTTGAAGAAGGGCGACAGCCAGATGGCGTCGACACCAAGGGAGGYGACATGCTCCAGGCGGTTGGCGATGCCGCGCAGATCGCCGCTGCCGTCGCCGGTCGTATCCTGGAAGGAGCGCGGATAGATCTGATAGATGACGCAGCCACGCCACCATCCGATCCGGTCACCTGCCGCCATTGCGCTTCTCCCCTGTGCCGGCCTGTGCAGCTGCGCGTTCGATCATGAAGATCACCGACCGCCCCGATACCGGCCGCTCGATGTCGGCCGCCTCAGCCGTTTCAATGGCCGGCTCCCAGAAAAATCCCTCGCGAGGCGGCAGGGTGAAAATGCAGGCCCGGCGGTCGCCGTTGATCAGCACCGCAAGACGGCGTTCGTCATCGCTGTCGCCGCCCAGAATCATGACCAGGCGGTGCCGCTGCGGGTCCTGCCAGCTTTGTTGGTCGAGCGGCGCGCCTGTTTCGGTCAGCCATGCGACGTCCGCTATGTCGGAATTTCCTGGTGGCCGGCCCGTGAGAAAGCGCGTGTCGGAGAGTGCCGGCACCGCTCGGCGCAGCGTCGAAAGCAGGACCGTGTAATGCTCCAGCGCCTGGTCGCGCCCGGCCCAGTCGAGCCAGGTGATCGCGTTGTCCTGCGCATAGGCATTGTTGTTGCCCTGCTGGCTGCGGCCGAATTCGTCGCCGGCCGTCAGCATGATGGTGCCGCGCGAGGCAAACAAGGTGGCGAGCAGCGCGTGCTGATCGTTGAGGCGCGCCGTAGCTACGGCCGGCTTGTCCGCATCGCCTTCCACGCCGTTGTTCCAGGACAGGTTTTCATTGTGGCCGTCGCGGTTCTGCTCGCCATTGGCCTGGTTGTGCTTGCGCTCGTAGCGCACGATGTCGGTC
>NZ_JBFULQ010000457.1:0-4398 GCF_054049815.1 Mesorhizobium sp. P5_C1
GTCTATATGGGCAAGCGCCGGGTCGACCTGATGCATCTTGGTCGCGCTCACACCGCGGGTGACATCGTAGCCTATGTCCCCGACCAGAACGTCATGTTCACGGGTGACATCATCGAATATCACTCTGCTTGCTACTGCGGCGATGGTCACTTCAGCGACTGGCCGGCAACGATCGAGGCGATCCGTGCATTTGACGTCGACGCGATCGCGCCGGGGCGCGGCGACGCGCTGACCAGCAAGGACCTGGTGAAAAAGGCTCTCGACAACACTGTCGACTTCGTGCGCTCGACCTATCGACCGATCGCCCGCGTTGCCCAGGGCGGCGGCACGCTGAAGGAAGCGTGGGACGCCTGCCGAGCCGAGTGCGACCCGAAATTTGCCGCCTACGCGATCTACGAACACTGCCTGCCATTCAACGTCGCACGCGCCTACGACGAAGCGCTCGGCATCGACACTCCACGGATCTGGACCGCCGAACGCGACCGCCAGATGTGGGACGCCCTGCAGCGATAAATGCTGTCGAAAGGTTCGATTGGGAGGCACACATCACCAAGATCTTCGAAACACCGCTCTATCCCTACCGGCGATCGTCTGACCAGGACGCCGAGAGACCCGTGCGCCGCCCTGTCGCCATCGTCGGGGCGGGGCCTGTGGGCCTTGCTTTGGCGATCGACCTGGCCAGTCAGGGCATTGCCGTCGTTGTACTCGACGACAATGACAAGGTGAGCTTCGGTTCGCGCGCCATCTGCTTTGCCAAGCGCTCGCTGGAAATCCTGGATCGGCTCGGCTGTGCGGCTTCGATGGTGGAGAAGGGTGTGCAGTGGAGCGTAGGCAAGGTGTATTTCGACGAACGACAGGTCTTCGAATTCAACCTGTTGCCCGAGGGCGGTCACAAACAGCCGGCTTTCATCAATCTCCAGCAATACTACCTCGAGCAGTATCTCGTTGACCGTGCCTGCACGCTGGAGGCGGAAGGGCGACCGATCGAGCTGCGCGGCAAGAATCGCGTGACAGGCGTCAATGATACCGGAAACGGTGTCCGTGTCTCCGTCGATACGCCGGATGGCCCGTATGATCTGATCGCCGACTGGTTGATCGCCTGCGATGGCGCAGGTTCCCCCGTGCGCAAGGCACTCGGCCTCGATTTCATCGGCAGGATCTTCGAGGACAACTTCCTGATCGCCGACATCGTTATGGAAGACAGTCCTGCTTTTCCGGTTGAGCGCCGCTTCTGGTTTGATCCGCCCTTCAACCGCGGCCAGTCCGCGCTTTTGCACAAGCAGCCTGACAATGTCTGGCGGGTCGACCTGCAGCTTGGCTGGAACATCGACAAGCAAGCGGAATCGACGCCGGCAAAGGTGGTCCCGCGGTTAAAGGCGTTTCTCGGCGAGCACGCGCAGTTCGAACTCGACTGGGTCTCGATCTACACGTTCCAATGCCGGCGCATGGAAAAATTCCGCCATGGTCCGGTGATCTTTGCCGGCGACAGCGCGCATCAGGTCTCGCCCTTCGGCGCCCGCGGCGCCAATTCGGGCCTGCAAGACACTGACAATCTTGCCTGGAAGCTCAAGCTGGTGATCGACGGCAAAGCGCCTGCGAGCCTGCTGGACAGCTATGACGCCGAGCGGGTGCAGGCAGCTGATGAAAATATCCTCAATTCGTCGCGCTCGACAGACTTCATCACGCCGAAGTCCGAGACCAGCCGCCTCTTCCGCGACGCCGTGCTCGATCTTTCAGAGCACCTTCCAGCCACGCGCCCCATGGTCAACTCAGGCCGCCTTTCGGTTCCATCGACCTATGACGGCTCTCCGCTGAACGGGCCCGATTGTGACGGTTTGCCGATGCAAACCCGGCCAGGTTCGCCGGCTGTGGATGCGCCTGTGGGCGGAGGCTGGCTACTCGACCGCCTTGGTGGCGGCTTCCAGCTTCTTACCATCAATGCCGGAGCGCCTGAGATGCTGGACATCGACGGCATTCCGATCGAACGCGTCGTCGTGGCCGCGACCGGCGACGACACCGAGGCTTTTCGCGCACGTTGGCTCGGGACCGCCACGAGCGCCGTTTACCTGCTTCGTCCAGATCAGCACGTCGCTGCCCGCTGGCACGCATTCGACGAGACAGCGGTTCGGAGTGCGTTGCTGAAAGCCATCGGGAGATTGCGATGACGGCACTGACAAGCATGCCCAACATAGCTCGACCCGACGATTTCTATGCGGAACTGCTTGACGCTCATGAGGGGTTGAGCAAGGCTGAAAGCGATGCTTTGAACGCCCGTCTTATTCTGCTGCTCGCCAACCATATCGGTAACCGAATGGTACTGAGTGAAGCGCTCAAAACTGCGTTACACTGCGGCAAACCGACGTGAGCGACATCGTTCTCTACGACTACTGGCGCTCGTCTGCGAGCTACCGTGTGCGCATCGCGCTTAACAGCATCGGCCTCGCTTATCGAGCAGTCCCCGTAAACCTCCTGGACAAGACCCATAAATCGCGGGACCATCTGGCACGCAATCCGCAAGGTCTCGTACCCGTGCTCGACATCGACGGCGTGATGCTGACCCAGTCGCTGTCGATCATCGAATATCTCTGCGAAACCCGCGAGGCCACGTTGCTGCCGAAAGATGCGCCCGGCCGCCAGCGCGTTAGGGCTCTCTCCCACGCGATCGCCATGGATATTCATCCTGTGTGTAACATGGGTGTCAGCGCCCATGTCGTGGAACTCACTGGAGGCGGCGACGCAGTCCGCGCTGCTTGGATGCGTAAGTTCATCGGGGAGGGGCTTCGCGCGTTTGAAACCCTGCTCACGCATCCGTCAACTGGCAGATTCTGTCATGGAGACAGCCCGACTATGGCAGATTTCTGCCTTGTGCCGCAGGTCTACAATGCTGAGCGATGGGGTGTCGATCTCAAGGACATGCCCCGCATTCGGGCCATCGATTCCACTTGTGCGGAACTGCCAGCCTTTCGCGCGGCCCATCCGGAAGCGGTAAAGACATGATTGCGAAAGTTCGCCCCGTGCACCTAGGGCGACCACTTGAACGCCAGCTCACGACATAAAAAGCAGCCCGATAGCCTTCCCATGAAGGCCGGTGCCGCGTCGGTCGCGGGCGCGCTGTCACAGGGCCAGAACTGAGCCTCACCAAAAACTTCTCCGGACCGGTGCGTCCGATTTGGCCTGCTTCGCCGGTTTCGGCGTCGGCAATCCTGCGCTTTGCAATTCTTCGCGTAAACACCGAACTGACATCGCATTGCTGGTCTGACTTCGCTTGCGCCGAGTCCTATCGGACGTCACCGCCGGCCGCGGGCTGACGAGCCTGATAACCGAGGCCGTGCAGAGGCGCTCTGGGTCAACGGCTTTGCACGACGGTCCAGCCTGCAATCGGCTCCTTCACTGCTGGACGGGCATTGACACTCGCGTTTGCGCCGGAAATAGTAATGAAACGGCGTTGCGATATAATCAACGATCTACGATCGTATCGAACAAGCGTCGCGTATGGACCGATAGGCGGCAAGACAAACGCGGAGGGCTGATGCCTGAAGGCGATCACTTTTCCATCTTGTTCGAGCTTATCCAGATCGGCTTGGAAGCCGCTTTTTGAGGGGAGAAAGTCAGTGTCCAAGCAAATTCCCGCACGCGCCGATGTCGTAATTGTCGGGGGTGGAATCGTCGGAACCTCGATTGCCTACCATCTGCCGAAGTTCGGAAAACGTGACGTCGTCTTGCTGGAGCGCAAGAAACTGACATCCGGAACGACGTGGCACGCGGCCGGCATTGTCGGTCGACTGAGGCCATCGCGATCAATGGCTGATTTAGCGAAATATTCGATAGATCTTCTGCGCCGCCTCGAAGAAGAAACCGGGCAGTCCACAGGATTCAAGCAGAATGGCGGCTTTATGATCGCCCTCGACGAAAATCGGCTGGAACTCCTGAGGCGCTCCTCTTCCTATGCCCAATATATTGGCGTTCTGGCTCCAATGGTGACGCCAGAAGAACTTCAAGAGGCGTGGCCGCTTCTGAACATTGATGGCATCCTAGGGGCGCTTCATATTCCCGAAAATGGTCAGGTCAATCCTGTGGACTATACCATGGCCCTGGCCAAGGGCGCTCGCCAAGGTGGCGTCAGCATCTTCGAGGATACAAATGTCACTGGACTCCTCAAACGCGGCGATAGGATCGTCGGCGTCGAGACTGATGACGGGCAGATCGAGGCGAACACGGTTGTTCTGGCCTGCGGCATGTGGACTAGGGAACTGGCGCGCAAGGTCGGCGTGGCTGTGCCGCTTCACGCGGCCGAACACTTCTATATGGTTACGGAACCGATCGCCCAGCTCGACTCAAAAACGCCCATTCTGGTGATTTCGGAAGAACGATCTTACTACAAGGAGGACGCAGGCAAGC
>NZ_JBFULQ010000458.1:0-4396 GCF_054049815.1 Mesorhizobium sp. P5_C1
GACAAGGACAACGGCGCGCAGCTCAACTCGCAGAAGACCTGAGCGCTCGAAACAGGGAAAACGCGGCGCGCTGGCTTTGCCGCTTGAAAACAGCGCGCAGCCCCTCATAATCGTCCAACTGGTCCCGGAAAGAGCTAAAAAATCATCGGGATTCGGGGAGGGACATTTGCCGTCAGGCTATTCTTTCGTCATCGCCGACGACCACCCGCTGTTTCGCGGTGCGCTGCGCGAAGCGCTCGCCGGCATAGGCAATGTCGCGGCAATCCACGAGGCCGGTGATTTCGAGAGCGCCAAGGCGCTGGTCGTGGCCAACGAAGATGTCGATCTGGTGCTGTTAGATCTGTCGATGCCGGGCGCCAGCGGCCTTTCCGGCCTGATCTCGCTTCGCGGCATCCATCCGGCGGTGCCGCTGGTCGTGGTCTCGGCGCATGACGATCCGGCGACCATCAGGCGTGCGCTCGATCTCGGTGCTTCCGGCTTCATCTCCAAGTCGGCCAGTATGGAGGAGATCCGCGACGCCGTGCAGTCGGTGCTTGCCGGCGACATCGCCGCGCCCGTCGGCATCGATCTCGGCGTCGAGCGCGATCCCGAGATTTCCGACCTGATCAAGCGCCTGCAGGCGCTGACCCCGCAGCAGACCCGCGTGCTCGGCATGCTGGCCGAGGGCCTGCTCAACAAGCAGATCGCCTATGAGCTCGGCGTCTCCGAGGCCACGATCAAGGCGCATGTCTCGGCCATCCTGCAGAAGCTCGGCGTCGACAGCCGCACCCAGGCAGTGATCCTGCTGTCCAAGATCGGCAGTGACCCGCTGCAGCCAGCCGGCTGACACGCGGGTCTCGTCGGAATCGTCATTCGGCGGCCGATGCCAGCGGCCTGACCCTGGCCATCATCGAACGCAGCACCGCCGGCTTCAGTGGCTTGTTGATCACCGGAATCTCGAGCCCGGCCGCGGCCGTGCGCACCTCGTTGGTGCGGTCGGCAGTGACCAGCACAGCCGGCAGCGCGTCGCCATGGATCGCGCGCAGCCTGACGATGATGTCGAGGCCGGTTTCACCGTCGAGATGGTAGTCGGCAAGGACAATGTCCGGGCGGTGCATCGTGGCACCCGCCAGATCCCTCGAGCCTGATATCGTGTCGACATTGCAGCCCCAGCCCTCGAGCAGGAGCCGCATGCCTTCGAGGATGCGGGCATCGTTGTCGATGCAGAGCACATGCAGGCCGGCCAGCGAAGCTGTCGCGCGGGCAGGGGCCCTGGTTTCGATCTCGCGTCGTGGCTCCTGCACGGCGGCGACCGGCAGGATGACGGAGAAGCGCGTGCCCTTGCCCGGATTGGAAAAGATCCGGATCTCCAGGCGCAAAACCCGGGCGATACGATCGACGATGGAAAGGCCGAGACCGAGGCCCTCGGCTTCGCGCGCACCTTCGTCCAGCCGGGTGAATTCGTGAAAGACGGTGTTCAGTTCGTCGCCGGCGATGCCGATACCGGTGTCGATCACCTGGATTTCGGCCAGGTCGCCGCGACGGCGAACGCCGACCAGCACACGGCCGTTCCGCGTGTACTTGATGGCATTGGAGACGAGATTCTGGATCAGGCGGCGCAGCAGGTTGCGGTCCGTCATCACGGTCAGCGACGACGGCATGATCGTCAGGCCGAGTTTCTTTTCGGCAGCCAGTGGCCGAAAATCGTTACCGATCTGGCGCAGCAATCCGTCAAGGTTGAAAGCGGTGTCGTCCGGCTTCATCGCGCCGGCATCGAGGCGGGAGATGTCGAGCACGGCACCGAGAATGGTCTCGACCGATTCCAGCGAGGATTCGATGTTGACCGCTGCCTTGCCGGCAGGCCCCTTGCCGGCCTTCTCGATCAGCGACGAGCAATAGAGCCGGGCAGCGTTCAGCGGCTGCAGGATGTCGTGGCCAGCGGCGGCAAGGAAGCGTGTCTTGCCGAGATTGGCCTCCTCGGCCAGCATCTGTGCCTGCGCCAGCTCTTCGTTGACGCGGGTCAGCTCGATGGTGCGGGTCTTGACGCGCTGCTCCAGCGATTCATTGGCGCGCTTCAGCGCCAGGTCCTGTTCGACGCGTCCGGAAATGTCGGCATAGGTGGCGACAATGCCGCCATCCGGCATCGGGTTGGAACGCAGCTCGAGGATGCGGCCGCTGGTCTTCAACTCCATCTGCCACGGACTGACGAAGCTGGTCAGCCGGTTGAGCATGGCCACACGCTGGTCCGATGGAATGTCGCCGCGCTCGGCAAGATGGCGCAGGATGCGGTCGAGCGAGACGCCGACCTGACCCATCTCGTCGGGCAGGTCGAACAGCGCGCGGTACTGGCGGTTCCAGCAGATCAGGCGGAAATCGCGGTCGAAAACGGTGATGCCTTGCTCCATCTGATCGAGCGCGATCTGCAAGAGGTCGCGATTGTGCTGCAGTGCCTCGGTGGCGTCGTCGAGCAGCCGGAAGGCATCCCTGGATTCGCGGTCGTGGCGCCGAAACAGCAGCGACAGGATCAGCCGTGCCGAGGAAGAGCCGACGGCGCTGGCCAGCAATTGCTCGGAAAAACGGATGACGTCCATGCTCGCCTGCTCTTTGCCGTGCAGCGAGGCGCCATTGGTCTTTTCGAACGACTGGAAGGAGCGCTCGGTGCGCTCGACGCCGAGATAGCGCGAGATCGTGTCCTTGAGGTCGTTGACGGTGATGGCGGTGCGGAAGCGGCGCAGGCTGGGCATCGGGCCGGCATCGCGCGGCACGAAGATCGACGCCTGGATGCGCTCCAACGGCACCGACGCGCGCGACAGGGAGCCGAGCACGAAGAACACCGCGTTGATCGACAGGCTCCACAACACGCCGTGGTTCAGCGGTTCGGCGACTGTGCCGAACAGCGCCTGCGGCCGCAGCGCCTCGAAGCCGAACAGCCCGTGCGCGATGATGTCGGTGTCGGGTGCGGCAAGCGATGGAAGCAGCAGCGTGTAGCCCCAGACGAGGATGCCGGCGACCATGCCGAGTGCAGCACCCCGGCCATTGGCGCCACGCCAGATCAGTCCGCCTATCAGCGCGGGCGCGAACTGGGCAATGGCCGCAAACGACATCAGGCCGATCGACGACAGCCGCGCGCTGTTGGTGCTCTCGCGGTAGTAGAGGAAGGCGATGAACAGCAGGATGAAGATCGCCCCGCGCCGCACATTGAGGATCAGCGTCGACCAGTCTTCATCCTCGGAGGTCGACGTCTTGAGCAGGCGGCGCACGAACAGCGGAATGACGAGGTCGTTGGAGATCATGATCGACAACGCCACGCTTTCGACGATCACCATGGCCGTTGCCGCCGACAGGCCGCCGATGAAGGCTGCCATCGCCAGCAGATCATGGCCGCTGAACAGAGGCAGCGACAGCACATAGAGATCGCTGCTGGTCCCGGTGCCGACCAGCGACAGGCCTGCAAAGGCGATCGGCAGCACGAACAAATTGATTGCCACCAGATAGAGCGGAAACACCCATGTCGCGGTGCGCAATTCGCTCTCGCCGCGGTTCTCGACGATGGTGACGTAGAATTGCCTCGGCAGCATGATGATGGCGAAACCGCTCAGGCAAGTCAGCACCAGCCAGGTGGCAAGGGAGGTGTTGTAGCCCATCGCCTGCCGGACCTGTGCGTTCTGCGCCAACTTGTCGAACATGTCGCCAGGGCCGCCGAAAATCAGGAAGGTGACCATCAGGCCGATCGCCAGGAAAGCGGCGAGCTTGACTACGGTCTCGACCGCAACTGCCAGCACCAGCCCGTCCTGGTGTTCGGTGGCATCGGCATGGCGTGTGCCGAACAGCACCGCAAACAGCGCCAGCAGCATGGCGACGACCAGCGAGATGTCGCTGACGAACGGATCGAAGGAGGGTGGCGAGCCGGTGTAATGCTCGACCATCAGGCTGACCGAACCGGAGATCGCCTTCAACTGCAGCGCGATATATGGCACCGCGCCGATTGTCGCGATCAGCGTCGCGATCGCCGAGACGGTGAAGCTCTTGCCATAGCGGGCGCCGAGGAAGTCGGCGATCGAGGTGATCTTCTCCGTCTTGGCCAGCCGCACGATGCGGTTGAGCAGCGGAAACCCGAACACGAACACCAGCACCGGGCCGGTATAGATGCCGAGGAATTCAAGACCGCGCTCTGAGGAGAGGCCAACCGAGCCGAAGAAGGTCCAGGACGTGCAGTAGATGGCAAGGCTGAGCGCGTAGATGAACGGCCGCGCCCGGCTCGGCCCGGATATCGCCGAGCGGCGGTCGCCCAGGCTGGCGATGGCGAACAGCAGCGTCACATAGGCGATCGCGATGATGACGATGAACAAGCCCTGCACGCCTGGAATTTCCTCCTTTGCCGCCTTTTTATCCGGCTTGTCCGAACGCAATCACAGCT
>NZ_JBFULQ010000459.1:0-4389 GCF_054049815.1 Mesorhizobium sp. P5_C1
CCTTGAAATAGTAGGACGACAGGAACTGGCCGGTGGCGTCGTTGCCGACGATCATGACCGATTTCTTCGGCTTATAGCCAAGCAGCGGCTCGAGCAGCGTGAGCACGCCGCGCGCGGTCGATCCGGACCGCTGGAACTCCTGCGGCTCGGACTGGAACAGATAATGATCCTCGCCACCCGGCTTGACCGAGTCCGGTGTCAGGATTTTCGCCAGCGTCGAATTGCCGGCGAAATGGATGATCTTGGCCGGCTGCGTGATCTTGGCCATGGCCAGCGTGAAGTCATGCGTTTCCGATCCGAAGATCGCCTGCACCTTGACGTCGCGCACCAGTTCCTGGGTGGCGGCGATTGCGGTCGCGATATCGGTGCGGTCGTCGCGTTTGACCATTTCCAGCTTGTAGTTCTTGCCGCCGACATTGATGCCGCCGGCATCGTTGATCTGTTTCACGGCAAGTCCGACGCCTGCCGGCAAGGTATGGCCGGCGGAAACGAACGAGCCCGACTCCGCCGCGACGACGCCGATCTTGACGATGTTGTCCTCGGCCAATGCAGGATGAGCAAGCACGCCAAGGCATAAGGCCGCCGACGCGCCCATTTTCAGAACGGTTTTCAACTTGAGATCCTCCCGACTCCAAATCATTGCAGTCTTACCGGGTTGTCATACAACCCTGTTATCTGGTAAATCCAACGAACGGGGATGTCAATCGCGTTGCCATGCGATAAAAGGCGGCCCGCAGATCAGCAATCACCACCAAGCCGCAGTTAGGAACAGGACATGCAGTCACGGAAATTCGGCCGTACCGGCCGCCACGTCAGCGAGATCGGCTTCGGCTCATGGGCGATCGGCGCCGCCTGGGGCGAGGTCAATGACGACGATGCGGTGGCCGCCCTGCATGCCGCCCTCGACGCTGGCGTCACCTTCATCGACACCGCCGACGTCTATGGCGACGGCCGTTCCGAAAAGCTTATTGCCAGGGTGATGAAGGAGCGCGGCGGCGAGCGGCCGTTCATCGCCACCAAGGCCGGAAAGCGCCTGCCGGAGCAAACTGTCGAGGGGTTCAGCCAGAAGAACCTGACCGACTGGATCGACCGCAGCCTGAGATATCTCGAGGCCGACACGCTCGATCTGGTGCAACTGCATTGCCCGCTAACCGACCTCTACTATCACCCGGAAGTGTTCGAGCGGCTCGACCGTCTCGTCGAGCAAGGCAAGATCCGCAACTATGGCGTCAGCGTCGAGCGCGTCGAGGAGGCGCTGAAGGCGATGCAGTATCCCGGCGTCGTCAGCGTTCAGATCATTTTCAACGCCTTCCGCCAGCGGCCGGCGGAACTGTTCTTCGACCTGGCGAAAAAGAACGATGTGGCGATCATTGCTCGCGTCCCGCTGGCCAGCGGCTTGCTGTCGGGCAAGTTCAAGGCCGATACCAAATTCGAAGACAGCGACCACCGCAAATTCAACCGCCATGGCGAGGCCTTCGACGTCGGCGAGACCTTCTCGGGCGTGCCCTACGAGGTTGGGCTGGCTGCGGTCGAGCGCATCCGGCCGCTGGTTTCCGGCGACACGACGATGGCCAAATTCGCCCTGCGCTGGATCCTGATGTTCGACGCGGTCACGGTGGTCATCCCGGGCGCCCGCAATCCGGCACAGGCGATATCCAATGCCGAAGCGGCGGACCTTCCCCCGCTGTCGGATGAACTCATGGGCAAGATCCGGGATATCTACGACCAGGACATCAAGCCCCATGTGCACCAGCGCTGGTGATCGAAGGCCCGCAAGCCCTCGTCAGTTCACGGCGCGGCGGACCTGATGGCTGGGGCAGGCGTGTTCGCCCTCCATCAGTTTCCCCGCCCCAGCCGACTTCGCTTAGCTGAGCTACCCGGCGGCTTGCGAGATGAGCTGGGCGATCTCTTGCGGGTGAGAGATCAGCGACAAATGGCTTGCCTTCACCTCGATGGTCTTTGCGTTCATCCGCTTTGCCATGAAGCGCTCGAGATCCGGGTTGATCGTGCGATCCTCGGTCGAGACGGCATACCAGCTTGGCTTCGAGCGCCAGGCCGCTTGCGTCGTCTTTCCGGTGAAAAGCTCGTCCGAGATCGGCCCCTGGACGGCATAGAGGATGCGCGCCTTCTCGTGAGCAATATCGCCGGCGAAATCCCGCAGGAACGCCTCCTCGCTGAGCTTGCCGTAGCCTTCGGACCAGACAAGGCCAGCGGAGGCGGGCGGCGCCGCAAAGGTCTTGGCGAGCGCCGTGTAGTCTTCGCCCGCGTCCGGAGCGCGCGCCGCGACATAGACGAGCGAGGAAACCTTCGGATCCATCCCCGCTTCGGTGATGATCATGCCGGCAAAGGAATGTCCGACAAGTATCGTCGGTCCATCCTGGAGCGCGATCGCTCGCCGCGTTGCATCGACGCCCGCCTCCAGCGTGGTCAGCGGGTGCTGGACGACGGTTGCCCTGAAGCCGGCCTGCTGCAGGATGCCAACCACTTCCGACCAGCACGAGCCATCCGCATAAGCGCCATGGACCAGCACGACATTGCGGGCCTTGGGGCCTGTCTGCGCTTGCGTCTTGTGGGAGCCGGCCAACAAGCCCGTCGCCACCCCGGCGACAAGTGCGGTGGAGAAAGTACCCCGATTTATCATGATCGTGAATTCCTTGGGCGGTTGGAAGATGGGGATCTGGTTTGTGCCGAAACCTTGGCCGAGACGAGTCGCAAGCGCTTTGTGCCCCACTGCGCCTTCATTACAGCCGTCACCGCTTCGTGATCGCCTGCCACGGGCTGCGTCCTTCAGCAATGCATTGTCCCTGCGACTATCCACAGGTTCGCCCGGCTATTTCGATGCGTGGGGCGGTGGCGTAGAATGACATACAATTCGGCGGGTCTGCAGCCCGCCGATGTCTGGGGAACGAAGTGGAGAGCTTGATGCGCAACACGATGCTGGGCTTCGCGGCACTTATGCTGGCCGCGTGCCAATCGGCTCCTGAAGCGCCGCAATCGGCCGCTCCCGAACCTGCGGCCATCGCGCCCCTGTCTACCTTGGATCCGGCCGCCGCTGCTCCTGGTTCGGCAACAATGGATCAATCCACAACGATCACCCCGCCAGCGAAGGGCGTTCCTGCAAAGTACGCCGCATTCTCGGGCATGTGGGCTGGACGGTTGGAGGGGACATCCGAAGCCAAAGTCGCTGTGCAGACGATTTCTCCCAGAGGCGATGTGACTGCCACCGTTGCGTGGGGCAATCTGGGCGACAACAGTCCCGGAGAGGCAGCCGGCGCTGGAAGAATTTCGGGGAGTACATTGAAGCTCAAGCGCCTCCCGAATGGCGCGGACGTCAGTCTTGTGATGCTGCCCGAAGGAACCTTGGCCGGGACCGTTGCGCTTGCCGGCCAGACCTACACGGGCCCGTTCATCAAGCAATGATCACAGAACCATCCAACCGGCCGCATTGATTGCGCATAGCCTTCCGGTTCACCTCGGACTGTTGAAGCGTTCCGATGGCCACCGTGAAGGGCGCAACAGACGCCATCGCCTTGACGCAGCCTCTTCTTCCCGCGGCTTGATTGGAGCGGCCCGGCATCCCTTCTGTTGGGATGAGCTAGGACACCGGGCCTAACCGACAGGATGCCTGTGAGGAACAATGCCGCCGGCTGGATAATTTATGCGCCTCCGCTAATGTAAAGTGAAGCCATCCGAACGAGGGAACGCAACGGTCCGGTGATGACCGGCAAACCGGTGACGACCTGCATCGTGAGCGTGTTCGAGAAGCCTAGCTGGCGTACCGTTTTGACGACGAAGGACAGGCGAAGGCTTTTTATCTCGCCAGGGAGATCGGAGACGAGGTGCGGACCGAAGAGGTCACGCCAAGAAGCGAAAACTGAAAATGGCCGGCACCTGTTGGGCGGGGGGCCTGGTTGGGGTAAAGGCGCCGGCCAGGCGGAACAGGTCCGCCACCTGAACAATCTAACAGACGGACCGCTGGCGCCTATGGTGTTATCGCGGAAGCAGGGCCGGACACCGGTGGACCCCGCAATGGGTACCGCCGACGCTCACATGGCGGTTTCGCGCCCGCTATCCCTGACACTTGATTTCTCGACGGGAGACTTCGAGGGACCAGGCGTCGTATCCCGATACGCGTTAGCTTTCGATATATTCGTGCTCGAATCCAGCAAACTTCGTCAGGCCCGGTTGATCGAGCACGCGCACCTGGCCTTGGCGGAATTCGAGAAACTTGCGCTCGCGCAGTTCCCGCAGCATTCGATTGACATGTATCGGAGTGAGGCCGAGAGCGTCCGCCAGATCGTACTGGGTGAGAGGGCATTCAAAGCTGTTCTGGGCAACAGAGCCGGTCCGTTCCAGACGCGCCTTCAGTTCGAGGAAGAGATGCGCTGT
>NZ_JBFULQ010000460.1:0-4380 GCF_054049815.1 Mesorhizobium sp. P5_C1
GTAGACGCGGCGAAACACCGTGAACGGCTTGGCACCCAGCGAGGATGCCGCCCTCAGATAGCCGTCGGGGAACGCTTTCATGACGCTGAAGATGGCAAGGACCATGAACGGCAGCAGAATGTGCGTCATTCCGACATAGACTGCCATACGGTTAAACATGAGGTCGAACGGCGCGCCACCTGCACCGAGCCCCGCAAGCACGGCGTTGACGATGCCCTCGCGTTGCAGGAGGACGGTCCAGGACAGGGTTCGCACGAGTATGGATGTCCACAGCGGCAGGAGAATAAAGATCATCAGAAATCCGGCCCGCCGTGGCGGTGAGCTGGCTATGAAATAGGCGAGCGGGAAGCCGACGATCAGGCAGATGAGTGTCACCCAGGCGGCCATGACCACCGTACGGACAAGCATGCCGACGAAAAGCGCCTTGTCAGGCGCCACCTTGGCGATAGCGCCCTGATCGGTGCGCTTCAAGTCGAGCGCGGCAAGTAGGTTGGCGTCCGTCAGCGGACCGCCGGCGCGCTTGATTGCCGCCCACGTCGCGATCTGGCCCCATCGCGCGTCGATGGCGACGAAGTCCGGCCCCGTCAGCGTAGCGGGCTCGGCCGACACGGCGGTGACCGTCTTGAACAGAAGTGACCGGAAACCCGGCAGATCCGAATTGATGCGGACGGCTGCCTTGGCCAGTGTTTCCGGAGCGGTGGTTTTTAGGTCGTGCTGCAAGCCGGCGAATGCTGGGCTGTCCGGCAGCGAACTTCCGTCGAACTCGCCAAGAGCGGCAATCGTGCGCGGAAGTGCCTGGCGGGCCAGCGGATCCGAAACGCTCTGCCACAGCGTCGCCGCTATCGGCACGAAGAACGTGACGAGCAGGAAAAGGAACAGCGGCGCGACCAGGATAAGGGCCTGCGCGTTCCCGAGCCGCCTGAGAGGGGCCGCTATCTTTGCGAGGTTGGTAAACATGAAACCGAACATGCACACAGTATGGGCACCCTGTGGAGGCGCCCATACTGTGTCATTCTATCATTGGCCGATGAGGGTCGTCATGCGCTGGTTCAGCGCATCGTAATTGTCCAGCCAGAAGCTTGCATTGGACTGGATCGCCGTCTTGATGTTGTCAGGATTGGCCGACAACAACGGCAGCACTTCCGGCTTGACCAAGGGCAGAGCATCGGTGTTCGGAACCGAGATCCCCATCTTGGATGCCAGTTGCGCCTGTCTCTCCGCTTCGGTCGCGAAATTCAGGAAGCTATAGGCCGTATCGAGATTCTTCGCCCCCTTCGGGATCGCCCAGTAGTCGATGTGGCGGATCGAATTGTTGTTGACGACCTTGTTCTTAAGCCCTTCGCCGAGATTGGTGGCGTTGATACCGCTGTCGTAGGTGGCAATGAACACCGCCTCGCCGCTTGCCAGAAACTGCCGCGACTGTCCCGGATTGGTCCACCAGATGATGTTGGGCATCAGTTCCTTGACCTTGGCGAAGGCGCGATCTTGGCCTTCCGGCGTGGCGAGCGTCTTGTAGACGTCGGCCGGCGCAACTCCATCGGCAAGCAGCGCTGCCTCCAGCGTATCGCGTGGGTCGCGATAGAGAGATCTCTTGCCAGGCCATTTTTTGACGTTCCAGAAGTCGGCCCAATTTTGAGGTGCTTCTGAGGTCTTGGCGGGATCGTAGGCGATCGACATGTTGTAGAGGACCTCACCAAGGCCGCAATCGAGCTTGGCATCCGGGATCAGCTTGGCGGCTTCCTTGATCTTGCTGTAGTCGATTTTTTCGAAGAGCCCTTCCTGGCATCCCTGGATCACCTCGACATCTTCCGCGGCAACAACGTCCCACGTGTTGTTGCCCCCTTCGATGCGGGTGCGGATGACGCCGATGCCATAGTCACGGCTGTCTTCCACCAGCTTCACGCCAGTGGCCGCGAAGGGGCTGAAATAGAGCTCCCGGACCATGTCCTGAACGAGACCGCCGAAGTTGGCGACGGTGATCTGCTTTTCTTGAGCACTGACACTTAGGGCGGTGGCTGTGACCAGAGYGGCGCCGAGACACAGTGCCTTGATGTGAGATTTGAACATTTTTTTAGTCCTCCGTTTTGTTGAGTATTCCCCGGTTTTATGTTCAGGCAACCAACACGTTGAGGACGGCCTGACGTCCCTCCTGCTCTACGGCATGCAGGGCACGGCGAAGCGCTGCCGGCAGGTCTTTCGCCTGCTCGACCCGCTCGCCGTAGCCGCCGGATGCTTCGACGATCTTTTCATATTCGGGACTTGGCTCGAGATACGTGAAGACCGCATTTCTGTTCGATCTGGTTTCGCTGTCCGGGTAGACGGACAGCGTGGCGCGCCGAACGGCTGCCCACATGCTGTTGTTCATTATGATGGTCAGCGTCGGCAATTGATTTGCCCGGGAAACGAAATGGGCAGGGGTCGGGTTGCCGAACATGTAGGCGCCGTCGCCAACCAGGCTGATGACGCGTCTTTCCGGCGCGGTCAGTTTTATTCCCAGAGCCGCGCCGAGTGCCCAGCCAAGACCGCCGGAGCTTGGCGCGCCAAAATAGCCGCCACCGCCATCGAGTGCGAGAAGCTCAGTCGGGAATGCCGTCTCGGCGAGAATGGTGTCGCCTTCGCCCGACACGTCGGCCAGGCAACGTGCCACTTGAGCATAGCTTGGCAGTTCGACGTCGGCTACGGCTCGTTCTCTCAGGGTCCTGAACGCAGTCCGCTTGGTATCGAGCCAGGCAATCCTTTCCTCGACCACATCTGCTTCGGCGTGGCTTGCGGCCTGGATCAAACGCATGGCTGTGGCGACATCGCCATCGATCGCCAGGTCAGCCTGAAATCCACGCACGGGATACCGCGAGAAGTTCGGATCGAAGGCCAGGTGGATCACGCGCGTCCTGGCACCAGGACTGTGATGCAGGGGAATCCACGGCACGTCGCAGGACGCAACGATGATCAGGTCGGCTTCCTCAACCAAGGGCCCGGGTTCGAAACCAACGAAGCTTGCATTATCAATATCAAGCGGCATGAAGCGCGGGCGGTGCGCCGCCACCGCAATCGAGTGGGCTCCGGCAAAGGCCGCCAATGCTTGGCGTTCGCGCGCCTCACGACCAAGCGCGCCGGTCACGATGAGTGGACGCCTCGCTTCAGCCAGCCATTTTGCAGCAATGTTGATGGCGTTCTCGTCAGGAGCGGGCGGCGCCACCTGTGGTGAAGTCCGTCCCGGTTCAACAGACACGGGTTCGCCAAAGGTCTCGCGCGGCAAGGTGAGATAGACCGGACCACGTGGATGGGCCGTGGCAATGCTTATCGCCCGGTCGACGACAAGGTCGGTTTGATCTGCCCGACGTAGCTCATAGTCCCATTTGACGACCTCGCGAACCATGGCGCCCTGGTCGAACATCTCCTGAGCCCAGTGGATGAAAGCGTTGCGCGAAGCCAGGGAACCCGTTTCGGTGATCGGGTTGCGGCCGGCACAAAGGATGAGCGGCACCTGTTCGCGAGAGGCGTTGATGAGCCCGCAGATTGCGTTAGCCGTCCCGACATTGACGTGCACCATGACCGCTTGCGGATTGCCAGTGGCAAGATAGGCGCCGTGCGCCATGGCCACCGCAAGATTTTCGTGCGGCACGGTGATCGGTCGAGGAAGGGCGGATGGCTGGGGATGCGTCGCATAGGCCTCGATGATCGCGGCAAAATCCGTTCCTGCATTGCCGAACAGGTAGTCGACTCCACGCCGCTTCAATGCTTCGAGAAAGGCCGTGGCTGCAGTCGTCGCTTTCACCGGTTGCGTGGCGACGATCATACGACGGCTCCGACAGCGCGGGCAGAACGGCGAATGAGCGTCGCCTTGATATCCGTGAACTTGTCGAAGGCGTGCAGCGAGCGATCGCGACCGAAGCCGGACTCCTTGAAGCCACCGAACGGCATTTCGATGTTCACGCCTCCGGCGGCGTTGACGAAGACGCTGCCGGCATGCAGGCGCTCGCTGGCGTGGAGTGCCTTGTCTATGTCACGTGTCCAGACAGCGGCACCAAGGCCGTAGCGTGTGCCATTGGCGATCGCGATGGCTTCATCGAGCGACGTGAAAGACATTACGGCGAGCACCGGCCCGAACACTTCCTCCTGCGCCAGCTTCGAGGCGGGTTCGACACCGACGGCGATCGTCGGTCCAATAAAGCAGCCCTCGGAAGGCCGTTGCGCCTTGCGTCCATCAAGCATCAGGCTCACGCCCTCCTGTCCCTCGGCAACAGCGATTGCCCGGGTAATGCCATCGAGCTGCCGAGCGTTGACCACCGGGCCGAGATCATTGCCTAGATGAAGCGGGGACCCGGTCTTCAGCGTTGCGGCGATTTCCGTGATGCGCTTGACGAAGTCATCGTGAATGGC
>NZ_JBFULQ010000461.1:0-4342 GCF_054049815.1 Mesorhizobium sp. P5_C1
GGGTCTCCGAGGCCCTTCCCGCAACCATTGCCGCGCTCGCCGACTGGAACGGGTCTCCGAGGCCCTTCCCGCAACCATTGCCGCGCTCGCCGACTGGAACCCCAGCAACGCCGAGCCCATTCCCGATGCCGCCTTCGTGGCGCTCGTTGCTGACCTGAAGAGTGGCGGAGCAACGCAAATCGTCGCGCGCGCCGGGACGCGTCTCAACTACGGCCTGCCAGGCATGCGCGCCCTGCTGATGAGAACGCGTACGGCTGTCCAAGGTACCTCCCCCTCCGCTGACGCCCGGCACGTTCTGGCCGGCATCTCGCCCAAATGGGAAGAGGTGGCGACTTGGTCGGTCATTCGGCAGGCCGGTGGGCCTCTGACTGATTTCTATCTTCTCTCATCACTGGACCTGAGGCGGGATCCACAGGATCACGTCCGGCTGGTGGACGTATCGGATCGCGTGTTTGTCCCCACAATCATGCGCACCTTCGAAATATCGCTCGTCGTCACAGTCCTGGCATTCCTGTTTGGATTTCCGTTTGCCTATCTAACCGCGAGCGTCTCAGACCGCGTGGCCCGATTGCTGATCTTCATGGTCCTGCTGCCGTTTTGGACGGCCGTCCTCGTTCGCACTTTGTCCTGGATGGTGCTGTTGCAGCGAAATGGCATCATCAACCAGGCCCTGATGGACTTCGGATTGATCGACCAGCCGCTTGAGCTCCYGTTCAATCGCTTCGCGGTCTACGTCTCGTTGTTGCACATCTTCGTTCCCTACATGGTGCTGCCGCTCTACAGCGCCATGAAGTCCGTGCCGCAATCGCATATGCGCGCCGCAGCATCGTTGGGTGCGCCTCCCTGGATTGCCTTTCGTCGCGTTTATCTGCCCCAGATCGGACCGGGTGTCGCTGCAGGCGCTCTGCTGGTGTTCATACAATGCCTTGGGGTCTTCGTTATTCCGGCCATTCTTGGCCAGTTTGAACTGGGGCCTTGCCCCTACATGATCGTCTTCTACGTCAACCGCAGTTTGAACTGGGGCCTTGCAGCGGCGCTGTCCGTGATCCTGCTCGTCGCGGTGTACCTCTTTTACTGGCTGTTCACGAAGCTCGCCGGCACCACGAAACTAAGTGTGGGGTAAGTCCTATGTCGACGCGTCCCTTTGAAACGAATGGGCAAAAATTTGCCTTCTGGGCCCTGCGTGGTTTTGGCGTGCTGTTTTGCCTGTTCCTGATCGGACCGATCTTTGTGTTTGTCCCCCTGTCCTTCAATGACCTGGCGCTCTTCCATTACCCCATCGAGACGTACAGCCTCCGATGGTACCGGGAATTGATCGGGTCGCTCGAGTGGCGCCGGGCATTGATCAACAGCGTCGTGGTCGCCACAGCCTCGACATTGCTCGCGACTGCATTGGGCGTGAGTGCCGCGGTCGGCCTTTGGAAGGCAAAGTTCGCGGGCAAGAATGTCTTGATGGTCATTTTCCTGACACCAATGATCGTGCCTAGCGTCATTGCCGGCGTAAGCATGTATCTAGCACTGGTACAAGTCGGGCTGGACAACAGCTACACGGGCTTGATCTTCGCGCACACGGCGCTCGCTTCGCCTATGGTCGTCGTTACAGTTTCAGCGACGCTCGCCCGCTTCGACGCCACGTTGCTTCGCGCCGCCGGAAGCCTGGGTGCGGGACCGCTGACTGCGTTTCGTCGCGTCACCTTTCCACTCATCCTCCCTGGGATCGTCACCGGGGCCATTTTTGCCTTCGCAATCTCTTTCGACGACGTCATCGCCGCCCTGTTCATCGCTGGGCCGAGCCAGCGCACCCTTCCCGTGCAGATGTACAGTCGGGCGACGGACCTGTTCGAACTCACGATCGCTGCCGCGGCGACGGTGATGCTGGTCATCGCGGTGCTGCTGATGACGGCGCTCGAATTCCTTAAGAGGCGCGAGAGGCTTCCGCCGACCGCGAACGGCTCTCGGTGAAACAAGCCAAATCCACATCTCTGACCAAAGGCCCCCCGGCCGGGATCGGAATGAAAGAACCGGAGACTTCCTTGGACACGATTGTCGAATTCCTCAACATCACGAAAACCTACGACGGGCGCACGAGGGTCGTTCGCAACCTCGATCTCAAGGTTGCTAGAGGCGAATTCCTGACCATGCTCGGACCGTCAGGCTCGGGCAAGACGACGTCCCTGATGATGCTGGCGGGATTCGAAGCGCCCTCCTCCGGCGAAATCCTGCTCGAAGGCAAGTCGCTTTCCAGCCAGCCCCCCTATAGGCGCGACATTGGCGTGGTGTTCCAGAACTACGCCCTATTTCCGCACATGACCGTCGGCCAGAACATCGCCTTTCCCCTTGTCATCCGAGGCATGTCGCGCAGCGAGATCGATGCCCACGTTGCACGTGCCCTTGACATGGTCCGCCTTCCGCAGGTGTCGGGACGGCGCCCTGCCGAGTTGTCCGGCGGCCAGCAGCAGCGCGTGGCCCTGGCCCGTGCTCTCGTCTTCGAGCCCAAGATCGTCCTTATGGACGAGCCATTGGGCGCGCTCGACCGGCAGCTGAGGGAGGAGATGCAGCTTGAGATTCGAGCCATCCACAAGCGGCTTGGCGTGACC
Organism: Mesorhizobium sp. P5_C1; assembly: GCF_054049815.1. Lineage (NCBI taxonomy): Bacteria > Pseudomonadati > Pseudomonadota > Alphaproteobacteria > Hyphomicrobiales > Phyllobacteriaceae > Mesorhizobium > Mesorhizobium sp. P5_C1. The sequence continues at coordinate 2,598 of NZ_JBFULQ010000461.1, forward strand.
GTTGTCTACGTCACGCATGACCAGGGGGAAGCGCTGACAATGTCCGATCGAATTGCCATCTTCAACAACGGCGTCGTTGAGCAGTTGGCGGGCCCGGAAACGCTGTACGAGCACCCTGAGAATGCCTTCGTGGCGCGTTTTGTTGGCGAAAACAATCTGCTCCCGGGATTGGCGACCCAATTTCGCGGCGACGCGTGCGAAGTGGAGGTATCAGGATCCGGGCGGCTCGTCGCGCGGGTCGGCGATATCCGCAACAACTACGTGAATGCCGTCGTCTCAATCCGGCCGGAGAAGGTCAGGTTGGCCTTGTCCGAAGACGGCAGCGAGTCGGCGAACAGTTTTCCGGCTGTGGTGGAAGAGGTCGTCTATCTCGGCGACCAGACGAAGCTCATCATGCGGCTCAGGGGTGGCCAGTCCCTCATCGCCAAGATGCCGACGAGCAGTCAAAGCCGGGGTCACCGCGCGGGACAGGACGTGACGGCGCGTTGGGACTGGACAGATTGCGTCGCGTTTAAGGAGGAGCCGCGACCCGTGCTTGCACCAAACGAGGTGCTCAAATCCCCGAAGCCCGTCGAACGGGCCCGCAATCAACTCGAGCTAACGGGCTTTGGCCACTACTCTTGATTGGGGCAAACCCATTCCTGTGACGGCCGTGCGCAGGTCCATCGCTCTCGACGGATCCAACGCAGAACGACAGATCCAACATTTCGCTCAAGGAGCAGACCATGCGGCCACAGCCCAGCAAGAACTTTCTGCGCGATAGCAACGCGAAGCACGTCTACCATCCTATGGCACATCCCAACGATATGGAGGCCCACCCTCCCCGCATCATCGCGCGCGGCGAAGGGGTTTATGTGTTCGATGACGACGGACGCAAAGCGGTGGACGCCGGGGCAGGCCTATGGAACGTCAATCTCGGCTATTCGAACCAGGCCATCAAGGATGCTATCGCCGAACAACTGGCGCAACTGCCGTATTATTCTGCGTTCAAGGGCTCAACCAATGAGCGCCTGATCGAACTTAGCCATGTGCTCGTGGAGATGCTGCAGCCCGAGGACATGAGACGGGCCTTTTTCACGTCGGGCGGATCGGATTCCGTCGAGACCGCGCTCAGGCTGGCGCGACAATACTGGAAGATGATGGGTCAACTGGATCGCAGCAAGTTTCTGTCCATCAAGCGCGGCTATCACGGGACCCATTTCGGCGGCGCCTCCGTCAACGGCAACACTACGTTTCGCCGGGCATATGAACCACTTCTACCGGGCTGTTTCCATGTTCCGGTCCCGTTCGACTATCGCAATGCCTTCAATGAGGCCGATCCGACAAGGCTCGCGGAATTGTGCCTGGCCGCCGTGGAGGACGAAATCCAGTTCCAGGGCGCCGATACGATCGCCGCCTTTATCGCCGAGCCAGTGCTGGGTGCCGGCGGCGTCATCGTTCCGCCGGAAGTCTATTGGCCTCGACTGCGGCAGATCCTCGACCGTCACGGCATCTTGCTGATCGCCGATGAGGTCGTTACCGGCTTCGGCCGCACTGGCAGCTGGTTCGGCTGCCGGGGGTGGGGCGTCAAGCCGGACATGATTTGCCTGGCTAAGGCAATCACGTCGGGATATTTTCCGATGGGCGCATTGGTCGTCAACGAGCGTCTCGAACGGGCTTTCAAAAACAACACGGACGCGATGGGCATCATATCCCATGGCTACACCTACTCAGGCCATCCGGTTGGCTGCGCTGCAGCACTTGCG
>NZ_JBFULQ010000462.1:0-4336 GCF_054049815.1 Mesorhizobium sp. P5_C1
CGGTGCTGGTGTCCGGCCTCGGCGCAACCCCGGTCAACGAACTCTACATCCTCAACGACACGATCGAACAGGAGATCACCGGACGCGGGCTGAGCATCCACAAGACCTATATCGGCAACTATTTCACGTCGCTGGAAATGGTCGGCGCCACACTCACGGTCATGGCGCTCGACGCCGAACTGAAAAGGCTGCTGGATGTCGATGTCGATTGTCCCGCAAGGTTCTAGGAGACAGGCGAATGCAGCATTTTGAAAACGCTTCCGCTGGCGACATCGTTCTTTCGGTGGCGGACCGTATCATCGAAAACCGGGCCTATCTGAGCGAGATCGACGGCAAGATCGGTGACGGCGACCACGGCGTCAACATGGCCAAGGGCTTCGGCATGGCCGCGGAGAGGATCAGGGGCAACGACATGTCGCTGGCCACCGCCTTCGATACGCTGGGCACCGTGCTGATGACCGAGATCGGTGGTTCCATGGGTCCGCTCTATGGCGTCATGTTCACGCAATTCGCCGAGACGATCGAACACTCATCGTCAATCGATGCGAAGACTTTCAGCACGATGCTCACCAATGGTCTCGACGGCATCCAGGCCATCGGGTCGGCCAAGGTTGGCGACAAGACGCTTCTCGACACGCTCGTCCCGGCCATCGACGCCTTCGACAGCGCCAACGCCGACGGGAAGCCATTTCCGGACGCGCTGGATGCCCTGGTTGCCGCAGCCGAAAAAGGCCGCGACGGCACGAAGGACCTTGTGGCCAAGATCGGCCGCGCCAGCCGCCTGGGTGAGCGCTCGGTCGGCGTCCTCGACGCCGGCGCCACATCCTGCGCGTTGATCCTGAAAGCCCTGGCGCTAAGCGCCAAGCAGAAACTGCAGCTGTCCGCGACAGCGGTGCGTTGAATTTTGAAGAATGCTCCTCCCGAGCAATGGCTCCCGGCTGATCTTCCAGCCGGGAGCGGAGCAAGATTGAGAGTTCGCCCGTTTGCGCCCATCTTGGCGACCGATTATGGATTCGGGGAAACCAGGCAGCATGACCGTCAAGGCATCATCGGCGCGGAAGAACGGGACGGTGCGGACGGGGGCCGAGGCCGGCACCGAACCCATCCCGCTGCGCTACGGTGACGACCCCTACGTCTGGGCCTGCTGGCTCTACTACGAAGATCGCATGACGCAAGGCGATATCGCCGACATCATGGGCATTTCGCGGGCGACGGTGAACAGCTATTTGGCCGATGCCCGCGCCCGCGGGATCGTCAACATTTCGCTCGAGCCGTCACGGCTGAGTTCGCTCTCGATCGCGCAGGAACTCAAGCGTCACTTCGGGTTGCATGACTGCCTGGTCGTGCCAAGCGACGACAATGCGCGTCCACTGATCGATCGTCTTGGCGGGGCTGCGGCGCAGGCGCTTGCCAAGCTTTTGAAATCCGGTGACACGCTTGCCGTTGCCTGGGGACGAACTGTGTTGGCAATCGGGGAGCAGGCCTCCGTGCCTGGCCTCCAGGACGTCACCGTCGTTCAGGCGACCGGAGGCACTCGTGCGAGTTTTGCCTATACGCCGGAACTGTGCGCGGCCGCCATTGCCGGCGCTGTGGATGGGAAGCTGATCAACATCACCGCGCCAGCGGTCGTTTCGACGGCCGAGGTTCGCGACATGCTGTTGCGCGAGACGCTGATCGAAAGCCAGTTCGAGGCGCTTGCCAAAGCCAACAAGGCGCTTTTCGGCATCTCTTCCCTGCGCCCGAATTCAACGATCCACACCAGCGGCTTCTTCGAATCGGTCCCCCTTCAACAATACCTCGCCAAGGATGCCGTGGGTGTCGTCGCCGGCCGCTTCATCGACGGACAGGGCAATCCGGTGGCCGGCCCGCTCGACGACCGTACGATCGGAATATCGCTCGACAGGCTGAAGGCCATCGGCCTGCGCATTGCGGTCGCCGGCGGTTTCGACAAGGTGCCGGCAATCCTTGCCGCGCTGCGGGGCGGCTACGTCAACGTGCTCATCACCGACGCCGCCACCGGCCGTGGCATCCTCAATGCCGACGGCGTGACGGAGCTCGACCAAAAGCTCTCGCAGCGCCCAAGGCTCGACAACGCCGTGGCTTTGCCCAGCAACTTCCGCACCCATATCAAGAAGTTCCTCAACGACCCCAACGATGTCGTGGAGGAGATGCTTGACGGCGTGGTGAGGGCCCACGCCGCCTATATCGAGCCGATCAAGGGTTCGCATCGTGCTCTCGTTGCCCGCACGGGGCCGAGGTCCGGGAAAGTCGGGCTGGTGATCGGCGGCGGCACGGGGCACGAGCCCTGCTTTCTCGGCTATGTCGGCAAGGGGCTCGCCGATGCCGTGGCCGTCGGCAACATCTTTTCGTCGCCGCCTCCCGGCACGATCTTCCAGTGCGCCAATGCCGCATCGGGCGGGCAAGGCGTGCTGTTCGTCTACGGCAACTATGCCGGCGACGTGATGAACTTCGAAATGGCGGCTGAGATCGCGGCGGAAAAAAACATCGAGGTCCGCACGGTGGTGACGACCGACGACATCGCCTCGTCGCCGATCGAGGACAGGGAGGGCCGCCGCGGCGTTGCCGGCAACTTCTTCATGTTCAAGATCGCCGGCGCTGCCTGCGACCGCGGCTTGTCGCTCGACGCCTGCGAGGCCGTGACGCGCAAGGCCAACGCACGGACTTTCACCATGGGCGTTGCGCTGGAGCCCTGCTCCATGCCGCAGACCCGTCGCCACAATTTCGAAATCGGCCCCGACGACATCGAGATCGGCATGGGCATCCATGGCGAGCCCGGCGTCATCCGCGAAAGGATGATGAGCGCCGACGCGATCACGGACCGGATCATGGACCGCATCTTTTCGGAGATGAAGCCGGCCGCGGGCGACCGTGTCGCGGTGCTGATCAATTCATTCGGCGCCACGCCGCTGATGGAGCTTTACATCCTGTTCAGGCGCGTCGCGCAGCGATTGAGCGCCAAGGACATCACCATAGAGGCGAACTGGGTGGGGCATTATTGCACATCGCTCGACATGGTCGGTGCGTCGATAACGGTCTTGCACCTCGACAACGAGTTGACGGACCTGTTGCATCATCCTTGCGATACGGCCGTCCTGCGGGTCGGCTGAGATACGAGTATGCGCCGATCGACGATGGGTCGCATCCTGCTTGAACTGGGAGGAACACGATGTCGGACAATGCGGCGCGACGCCTGAGCAGGATGTTTTATCGCATCTCCATTGCGATCGAGGCGGGGAAGGATCACCTCTCGGATCTGGATGGCGCCATCGGCGATGCCGACCATGGCATCACCATGTCGCTCGGCTTCATGGCGGTGAACGCCGAGTTGGCCAAGCTCGACCTCGACCACATGCTCGCGTCGGACGTTTTCACCTCTGCCGCATCGGCCTTTCTCGATGCGGTCGGCGCCTCCACGGGGCCGCTCTATGCGACGGCGTTCCGAAGAGCAGCACAGGCCCTCAAGCAAGATGAACGCCTCTCGACTGCCGACCAGGCGGCGATCGTCGAGGCCATGACGACCGGCATCAAGGAGCGCGGCAAAGGGCAGCGCGGCGACAAGACGATGCTGGATGCCTGGATCCCAGCAACGGAAGCAGCCGTCGGTGCACGTGCCCGCGCTGCCGGAAGCCGGGAAATGTGGAGCAGCATCCTGGAGGCCGCGGAAGCCGGCGCAAATTCGACACGATCCATGGTCGCTGCCCGCGGAAGGGCGGCACGGCTGGGTGAACGATCCCTGGGGCACATGGATCCGGGAGCGGCCTCGGCCGTCATTATCCTGCGCGCGATGAAAGACAGCTTTGGTGAAGACAGCACGAAGTAATCGCGATTCTGCCGCCCGGCTTTGCCACGACAAACCATGACTGGGTTGGAGTTATTCCAGAAGGTGTGAAACAGTTTTCCGTCCGGGATTGCCTTAGAAGGAGATACCGTCGTGTTTGGCGGGAGACGCTCCGTCGGGCTTCTTCTGAACCGCTCGATCGGCATCGGTCGCTTCGTCGACGCGACGGAAAATCATGATGAGCACACAGGCGAAATACCCCACCTGCAGCACGACGGCGCTGATGACTGTCCACGCCAACGAGACCCAAAACGAGCCCGTGACGCTGTAGATCCAGCCAAAGATGACGGCCAACGCCGCCGTTGCTCCCACCAGAAACTGTGGAAAATACATTCGCCCTCGAAAGATTCCGGGAAGAATCAACCCGGTTGTCTTTCGCCCCATCGCATGATTTCTACCCCGCACGAACAGTTCCAGTTTTTGCATATCAATGCAAGCGTGAACTAATATGCCTCGGCGGCACGCTATGACGGATCT
>NZ_JBFULQ010000463.1:0-4320 GCF_054049815.1 Mesorhizobium sp. P5_C1
GCACCAGGCGGCGAAAGACCTGCGGATCGATTATCCGATCGCCGTCGACAACGAGCATCTCATATGGCGGGCCTTCAGGAACCAGTATTGGCCGGCACTCTATTTCATCGATTCGCAGGGACGTGTCCGGTATCGTCATTTTGGCGAGGGGTCATACCAACAATCGGAAATGGTCATCCAGGAATTGCTGGCCGAGGCTGGCGCTGGTGGTTTCGATCGTGAGCCTGTGTCGGTGGATGGCCGCGGCATCGAAGCGGCGGCCGATTGGGAAAGCCTCAAGTCTCCGGAGAACTATTCCGGATATGAACGCACCCAGAATTTTGCGCCCAGCGGCGAGCTGGTCTTGGACGAGCCGCATGCCTACGAATTGCCGGCGCGGTTACGCCTGAATGAGTGGGGGCTGTCGGGCGATTGGACGGTAAGGAAAGAAAACGCCGTACTGAACAAGCCCGACGGCCRCATCGTCTACCGTTTCCACGCACGCGACCTTCATCTGGTCATGGGTCCGGCATCGCCGGGAACGTCCGTGAGATTTCGCGTGCTGATCGACGGACAGCCACCAGGCACGGCTTACGGCGTCGACGTCAATGAAAAGGGCGAAGGTGCAGTGACAGAGCAGCGCCTGTACCAGCTGATTCGACAATCGAAACCCATCGTCGATCGCCAGTTCGAGATCGAGTTTCTCGACCCGGGCGTGGAGGTCTTTGCCTTCACGTTTGGCTGATCGTCCGGACAACAACAGAGGTTCTCAAATGCATTCGTTCAATATCCCGGATGAGATCGACCAAGAACGCCGACGGTTCTTTGGCGCGACCGCGATGGTTCTCGCCGCCACTCAGTTCGGCCTGATGGGCCCGGCACAAGCGCAAGAGGCAACGGGAGAGCCGGTGGCGGCGTCTTTCGGGCCCTTGAAGCAGATCGATGCCGGCCTGCTGAGCGTCGGCTATGCCGAGCTCGGACCCGCCGACGGCCCACCCGTCATCCTGCTGCATGGCTGGCCGTATGACATCCACACCTATGCCAATGTCGCGCCTCGGCTGGCGGCGAAAGGCCACCGCGTGATCGTGCCGTACCTGCGCGGATACGGGCCGACTCGTTTCCTGTCGCACGATACGATTCGCAACGGCCAGCAGTCGGCGATCGCCGCCGACATTGTCGCCCTGATGGACGCACTGGGGATCGAAAAGGCGACGATCGGCGGCTGCGACTGGGGCGCCCGCACCGCGAACATCATTGCCGCGCTATGGCCTCAACGCTGCAAGGCTTTGGTCTCGGTAAGCGGCTACCTCATCGGCAACCAGCAAGCCGGCAAGCTGCCGCTGCCACCCAAGGTCGAGTTGCAATGGTGGTATCAATATTACCTCGCCACCGATCGCGGCCGCGCTGGCTACGAGAAATACACGCGAGATTTCGCCAAGCTGATCTGGCAACTCGCGTCCCCCCAGTGGAACTTCGACGATGCCACATTCGAGCGCAGCGCCGCGGCCTTGGACAATCCCGATCATGTGGCCATTGTGGTCCACAACTATCGCTGGCGGCTCGGACTGGCCGCCGGCGAGCAGCAATATGACGCGTTTGAGGAGCAACTCGCGCAGGCACCGGTCATCGGCGTGCCGACGGTCACGCTCGAGGGCGACGCCAATGGGGCGCCGCATCCGGACGCGAGCGCGTACGCCAAGATGTTCTCAGGGAGATACGCGCATCGGGTTGTCACCGGAGGCATCGGGCACAACCTGCCCCAGGAAGCGCCGCAGGCCTTCGCTGATGCCGTTGTCGAGGTCGACGCCTGATCGAGTTCGCGGTAACCGCCCCCGGCGGTTACCGCTGCCAGCAAAAAGAATGCCCATGAGCCGCATCGCAAGGGTTGTCTACACGGCCAGGACCGCAACTACGGGCGGCCGCGAAAATGGCGCCTCGCGCAGCTCCGACGGCCTTCTGGACATCTGGCTTTCGGCGCCCGGATCTGCGCGCATAGGCACCAATCCGGAGCAGTTGCTCGCGGCCGGCTGGTCGGCCAGCTTCGCAAGCGCAGTCGCATCTGCGGCCCACGAACGAAAAATCGCGCTGCCTGCAGGGGTGAGCATCAAGGCCGAGGTGAATCTGAACTACGGAGAAAACGGCCACTTTCTCAGCGTCCAACTGGACATTGCCGTGCCGGATCTGGAGCGCGATGTCGTACAAATTCTGGTGGATGAAGCGCACGAGATTTGTCCTTACTCCAAAGCGACACGGGGCAACGTCGATGTCATAACGAGGATCGTCTGATCTGATCGGGCCACTCGGGGTCGTAGATGGTCGCCAACATCAGCAGCTAATACGCGCCCCTTGTAGGCATCGTGCGCTTCGGGCCGCTTGCGGAACGAGGAAACGGCTGCCGCACCAGACGGCATCAGCGCCGGCTTCGAATGGTCCGGCGACGCCGTCGTCCAGTGGAAACAGAAATGGCCGAATTGGACGCCGCCGTCCTTAGCATCCTGAAAGCTGTTCATTGCCTTTCGTTAGGACTAGTCCGCCCTGCGGAGGACTTGAGGCGAAGTCATCGATCCGTTTCGCGCAGTGTCAGCCTATCGTTCCAGCCCGGCATCCAATCTATCAATGTGATCGGCGAGATAAGCAGCGTCTTGACCTACAAAAGCGAGAATGGCGGATCGCCATGTGTGCATCCAATGCAACCCTAGGAAATAGACGCCGGGACAGGCCGTCACACCGCGCTGCTGGATTGGCGAGCCGTCGGCATGGATGACCGGCAGCTTTATCCAATCGAAGCCATAGCCGTATCCGCTCGCCCAGATGATGGTGCCAACATTTTCCACGCGCAGATTCAGCGTTCGGATTGTTTCAACGTCGATAATCGGTGGCGCTGACGCAGGCTCCTTTTCGTCAAGCTCGAAACACGCGGGCCGCATGTTGGCCAAAGCGTCGGCCGCGTCGACGAAACCGGCATAGCTTTTGTCGGCTGCCGCCAGCACGTCCATGGCATCATCGGCGATCGCAAGCTCGCCATCGGCAATGCCAAGCACGCGCCCGAGGAGAGTAGCGCCCGCGCTGCCCAAGTGACGCGGATCGAGATCATAGCCCCCACCTACGCCGGTCAGAATAATCGGCGGCGGATACCTCCTACCTGGAAACGAGTCGATGGTGATATCGAAGCGGCCCAGTTCTTCGTACCACCAGATGATATCCCGGCCGCGATAGCGACGGGGTACGCGGCTGTGGCGGCTGATCGCCAGAAATACACGCCGGCCGCTACGCAAAAGTTCGTCCGCGATCTGGCAGCCAGAGTTGGCGCTGCCCACGACAAGCACCGCGCCGGGCGGCAGTCGCTCAGGGTTCCGATAGCAGGCGGCATCGATCTGACAGACCGAGGCTGGAACGGCGCGGCTAAAATCCGGAATCATCGAGTGCTGAAACGGACCGGTGGCGATAATGACATGCCGCGCTTTGATCTGGCCGTCGGTAGTTGCGAGCGAATAGCATCCGCTATCTTCGTCGCGGTCGAGGTTGGTGACTTCAAGGCCGGTGCGAACTGGGGCTGCGATCTCTGTGGAGTAGTCGACGATGAAGCGCACAATCTCGGAGTGATGCGCAAAAGCGCCAGGGTCCATTCCCGTATATGGTTTCCCCGGCAGCGCCAGCCAGCGGTTTGGCAACTGGAACCGCAAGGAATCCCAACGCTCGCTTCGCCAGCGCTCGGCCACTCTTCGCCGTTCGAGGATGACATGTTCTCTGCCGCGTTGACGCAAATGATAGCTCATGGCCAATCCGGCCTGGCCGCCGCCAACAATGACCGTGTCGATGTGATTGGCTTGGCGCATGCCTATTCCTGGGTCTCCATATAGGGCCTCAGGCAGCCCAATCAGACCCCTGCTCCGCCCAGTTCAGAGGGTCTTGTCGGTTTACCGCGGCGCAAAGTACTATGGTGGAGCATGAGGCGAACGTCTTGAAGCCGCTCCAAAAAGTTTCCGAAGTATTTCCGAAGCGGACGATAACGACAATGCGTGGGCGGCAGTTCGCATTCGGCCCGTTTCTCCTTGATCCCGAACGGCGCGTGCTGCTTCGCGGCGGTGAACCGGTTGCTGTCGGGCACCGCGGCGTCTTAATCCTCGTTGCGCTGCTCCGAAAGCCTGGCGATGTGCTCACCAAGGCTGAGCTGATAGACGCAGGCTGGCCGGACACGACGGTCGAAGAGAGCAACCTCTCGGTTCAAATCGCCACGTTGCGCAAGGCTCTTGGGCAATCACCGGACGGCGGCGAGTGGATCGCCACCCTTCCGCGCATCGGCTATCGCTTTGCCGGCCGTCTCGATCCTGTCGGCCGCAC
>NZ_JBFULQ010000464.1:0-4307 GCF_054049815.1 Mesorhizobium sp. P5_C1
GTTGCCGGCGCCGCCATCAAGCCTGTCATTGCCGGCGCCGCCGACAAGGCGGTCAGCTCCCGCGCTTCCCTCCAGCACATCGTTGCCCGCGCCGCCCACAAGCCTGTCATTGCCGTGGCCGCCGACAAGGCGGTCAGCTCCCGCGCCCCCGTCAAGCGCATCGTTGCCCGCACCGCCGACAAGCCTGTCATTGCCGTGGCCACCGACAAGCCGGTCAGCTCCCGCGCTTCCCTCCAGCACATCGTTGCCCGGGCCGCCATTAAGCTTATCCTTGCCGCCGCCGCCAAAGAGACCGTCCGATCCGGCTCCGCCCAGGAGCTGGTCCTTGCTGGCTCCCCCGTGGAGCTCGACAGCGGCTTCGGCCGTACCGCTGTTCGCGTCGTCGTTGATGCCAGCGTCGGTCGCAGGTTCATGGGTTCGCGCGAGGTCTGACTGGCTGTCAGACGCGCTGCCGGTTCGGTCACTTCCACTGGCCAAGGGAATGTCGTGGCCGGCGTGGGTATAGGCGATGTAATTGTAGGAGCTTGCATATTGCTGGTTGAACTGCTTCGAGCCTTCGAGCCAGGTGCCCTCCACCCCGCCCTCGAAGACGATGTTGCCGCGCTGCAGGTATGTTGCGTCGCCGGTGTGTTGGTAGACAAAGCCGAACCCGTTCACGATCAGCATGTTCAGGTCGGCGGCCGGCACATCCTGCTCCCCGGTGGCGGACGTCTCGTCGATATATTGAAACGCCTTAGCTGTGGCATCCCATTCGTGGGCCCACATGTAATCGAGATTGGCCTTGATGAAGGACACGATGCGCGGGTCGGCGTCGACCTGCTCGTAGTAGTTCATCAACGCCTCGTTCATGAGCCCGTTCATGAATGGCTTGTCGATCGGCGCGCCGTCAGGGGCCGCGCCGTCCACGAAATGCGGACGCGAGCCGTCGGTATGCTGGAAGCCGGAGGTCAGGATCTTCTCCAGGAGCGACTTGGCCAGAGCGCGGAAATCGTTGCCCCCGGACACCCCCCAGTCTTCGCCATTGGGCTGGATGTTGGGGACGCCAACGGAAGGCGCATCGATGAGGATCGCCTGCGTGAGCGTTTCCAGGGCGCGCGCCTCCTCGCGGCCCTCCGACTGGTGCGGGTCGAACAGGTTGGCCCAATTATTCTCCGTGTTCCACGGATTGACGACCTGGTCGGCCATCTTTCCGATGGCAGTCAGGCTGGCCTGGTCGCCATTGAGCAGATAGTGGGCGGTGATGCCCTTGGGCATGGACCACCAGGAGGCCACGCCGTAGTTATTCGCCTCGACATAGTTCTTCAGATAATCGTCTGCGATCGCATTGCCGCGCTCGAGATAAAACTGCTCGCCGGTGCGCGCATACCAGACATAGTTGATGAAGGCGCGGTCGTAATAGTTCGCCGAGGCCCAGTCATTGCCGTCAGCCGCCCAGTGGCTGTCATCATATGCGGCGAAATCCTGCTCATACCGCGYGAACAYGCCCCCCAGCGAMGACGTTTCCGAAACCGAAATGGTYGGMCCGACAAGCRAGMTCAATAAGTCAGACATTAAATACCATCCAATGCGTGCGATGAGCCCCCCACCCAAATTGCATCCGCGTTAGCGACTGGCGCATGRAATGCGGCGCGGCCGGATACAAACAAACAACGACGTTCCCCTCCAAAGGTTCTTTGAGCAATGGGGCCTCAATCTGGCACTAGCAGGGCAAAAATGCGGCGGACGGAAAATGCCGCAGGAACAAAGGCTCACAAAGAACCAGCTGTGGATAAGCACCTTCGAGGTGGAGACTTGCCCGCGAAGTGACAGCCGGCATCAACGTCCTGTCAGCCGATTCGGTGTATAACAGCGACTGACGATCCTGCACCATCCATCAAGCGCCATTGATTGACGAGGTGCAAACCGGTTTCCTAATTTTCCCGAAAAGCGCGCTGGAATGAATCCATCAAGGGCTTCGATAAGTATACTAGGAAGGTACGTTCCCCTGTGGAAATGAAGGTCTCGACTGGCATGCCGGGATAGACTTGTTCGGGTTTGACCTGCGGCGGAAGCTTGTCTGCCATTTTGAGACGTACCGTATAATAGGGCTGCCCGGTATTGGGGGTAATGAGGCGGTCTGCGGAGATGTAGAACACCTTGCCGGGAACCTTGGGCGTTGAGCGGGCATCAAGCGCCGTGAACATCATGTTYGCGTCCTGCCCAATTCGAATGGAATCAATGTCCTGCGGCTTGATCTGGGCTTCGACGATCAGGTCGTCGGTGGTCGGCAGGAGCTCCATTGCGACCTCCCCGGCGCGCATGACGCTTCCCTCGGAATTGTAGACGGAGCGCACGATGATACCGTCGACCGGCGCCCGGATCGTGGTTCGTTCGAGCACCGAGCGGGTGGCATGGATCTGCTCCTCCAGATCCGCAACCTGCGCCCGGGCCTTGTTGAGCTCAGCGACCGCGTCCTCGACCCGGCTCGTCGTCAGCCGCTCGATCTGCTGGCGCGCTTCAACGGTCTGGGTCACCGAACTCGCGATCTGAGCCTCCAGCGAGCCGGTCTGGCCGACGAGCTCGGCGACGCTGCGCAGGAGATCCGAATATTCCGAACGTTTGGTGAGTCCCTTTGCCAAAAGTCCCTTCTTCCGGTTGGCTTCTTCGTTGACGATCGCCAGTTGATCTATCGCTGCCTTCTTCTGGGCCTCCAATCCCACGATGGAGTCCTGCAAGGCGGTTACGCGCTGCTTCAGGATTTCCTGTTCTGCGTTATGGCGCGCAAGCCTCGCCTGGAATTCCTTGTTCTGCTCCTTGAACACATCGCTGAACTCCGAGGTGCCCGCGTAGCTTCCCACGCCCCTCGGGAGGACGATTGCCGTCAGCCCGTCACGCTCAGCCTCAAGCCGCGCCATCTCGGCTCGTTCAACGATCCATTGCTTGAGCACGCGGTTGAGCTGCGCCTGCGCCAAGGTTGGGTCAAGCTGGATCAGGGCCTGTCCCCGGCGAACCCGGTCGCCTTCCTTGAACCTGATCTTGTGGATGACACCGCCTTCGAGATGCTGGATCATGACGTTCTGACCGGCTGCCGCGACGACCCCTGGCGCAATTGTCGCACCTGCAAGCGGCGCCATCGCGGCCCACAATCCGAAGGCAAACAGGAATGCAGCCACGGCTGTTCCCCCTAGGAATGTGATCTTTTCTGTGCGGATATTGATGTCGTCCTGCCAGCGATAAAATTTTGTGCTCTGCATGGATCTGCTCATGTACCGACTGCCGCTGCGTCGGAGCGCGTGAAAGGCACCACAGCCTCTCCGCCGCGGGCTTGCGGCGCCATCGGTCGCGGTCCAGCGTGACTGTCCTGTGCCAGCCGGTCGAGCACGTCCTTCCCTGGGCCATAGAGTTCAATCTGGCCGTCGCGCAACACCAGTATCCGATCGCATTTGCGCGCGATGGACGGCCTATGCGTGATGATGAGAACCGTGGTTTTCCGAGAGCGCGCCTGGACGATGGCACGCTCGAGCGCCGCCTCGCCTTCGGCGTCAAGGTTGGCATTTGGCTCGTCGAGGACCAAGAGCCTGGGATCATCATAGAAGGCGCGCGCAAGCCCGATACGCTGCCGCTCTCCGCCAGAAAGACGCACACCCATGGGTCCGATAATCGTGGAGTAACCGTCCCTCTGGGAAAGCACCATCTGGTGCGCTTGCGCGTGCGCGGATGCCTGGATCACCTTCTCGTCGGCTGCGTCACGCTCAAAACGTGCGATGTTCTGAGCAATCGTGCCAGGGAAGAGCTCGACCTCCTGCGGCAGGTAGCCGATGTGGCGGCCCAAGGATTCCGGATCCCAGTTGCGGATGTCGGCGCCATCGAATCGGACTGCGCCCGAGCGGGGCTGGATAGCGCCAACGAGGAGGCGTGCCAGGGTGGACTTGCCCGCACGGCTCGGCCCGATGATAGCGACGGTCTCGCCCGCGGCGACAGCAAATGAAAGGCGCTTGATTAGAGGCAAGCTGACCTCGGTCGCGCCGGGCACGTAATATACCAACTGCTCGGTTGTCAGCCTGCCGCTCGGGGAGGGCAAGGCCACAGCCTGAAGACGCCCAGGCAGACCAACGAGGCTGGATACTCTTTTCCACGCAATATTGGCTTCCACTATCTGGCGCCAGCTGCCAACTATCTGGTCGAGTGGCTGCAGCGCCCGGGCCGAGATCATTGAGGACGCGAATATCATTCCAGCTGTCATTTGCTCATTGAGCACAAGATAAGCCCCGACTCCGAGAATCGCGATCTGCAGAACCGACCGTGCAGCGCGGGACACTGCGCTATAG
>NZ_JBFULQ010000465.1:0-4304 GCF_054049815.1 Mesorhizobium sp. P5_C1
CATTTACAGTCGCTTCGGCGGCGCTGCCCTGAGGCGCGCGGGTCGAAGCCGCCGGTATATAGTGACATCCTCACGCAATGTCGACTCTGCTCGCCATCAGGTAGTATCTCAGTTTGAAATCTTGCGATGCGGTCGATGCCGAGACCTGAGAGGCAGATCGACCCAGGGTCATTTCTCTCGCACATAGGTCACTTCGTGAATAATCTCGCGCCCGTCGAACGGATTTTGGGTGGGGGGCGAGGTGTAAGTCAGCGTATGTTCGTCGACTTTGCAGAACCGCACCTGTTCCGTGCCACTCCATGCTTCATTCCAGCTCATGTCGACATGATGGACAACGCGATCTGACTCAACCGTATAGCTGCCCGAATAGGCGAACATCGAGTCGAACAACGCAATCTTCTCTTCGTCGGATGGTGGCAAACGCTGCGGCCGATTGCGATTGTTCCTAAGGATAAAGAAAATGACGCGCTCAGGTGTATAGATGACGATGCCATGAGGTTCCTGACCCAGAGCTGGCTGCCGCTCCCCGGTCGAAACGTCTCTCGTCATCCAAGACGTCATTCGCCAGCTTCCAAGCAGGAGTTCGCGGCGAATTGGTTGAACGGGCATATCTTCAGCCATTGCCCACACCTCCGTTATTCCTTGGCAGAGCGCTCGCTATGCCATCCGCGTGGCCCGGCTTCGGCGCAGTTGCGTCCAACGAGGAGCGCATTAAGGCGATCCACGTCATCCGGGCATGTCTGGACGGCATATGGCATGAAGCCTCCCCCATGCTTTGCGGAAAGCATACAGGAGTTCGGCCCGGATCGCGACCAGCGAGCCTTCAAACCGAGACACCACCCGATCATGCGCATCGACAACGGCGCAGGGAATGCCGCCGCCGCGTCCAGGCCGATAATGTGCTGGAGTTCATGCCGCCATTGACGCTGCCGCAGGGCGAGGTGCGGTTGCAACAGGCTACCCCTATCTTGCCGGAAGCGAAGCCCCATATGCATGGTAGGATCCATTCGTCTTGCTGAGTCCCTGCTTAGGGTAGGAAAAACTGCGAACGACAGGGAAGCTTACCGGATGTCCCTTGGGATCGATCAGGCGACGATCACAGCCTATCTGGAAGTCATCACCATCAATCTCGTTCTGTCGGGCGACAATGTCGTGGTGATCGGCATGGCGGCCGCGGGCCTGGCAAAGGCGCTGCGGCAGAAGGCGATCATCGCCGGCATCGCCGCAGCGGCTGTCATCCGCATCGTCTTTGCCGTGGTGGCCGTGCAGTTGCTGGCGATCCCGGGCATCATGCTGGTCGGCGGCCTGCTGTTGTTCTGGGTCTGCTGGAACATGTTCGGGGAATTGCGATCCGCCGGCGATGCCGATGACGGGGACGGTGCAGACGCCGATCCGACCGTGGCTTTCCTTGCAGCGACACGACCGGCCAAGGCGCTGCGCACAGCGATCGTGCAGATCGTCGTTGCCGACGTTTCGATGTCGTTGGACAATGTGCTCGCCGTGGCAGGCGCTGCCAGCGACGACATGGATGCGCTGGTCTTCGGCCTCATCCTGTCGGTGGTTCTGATGGCGGTCGCCTCGACGCTGGTGGCGGCGCTGCTGGCCAGGCATCGCTGGATCGGCTGGCTCGGCCTTGCGGTCATCGTCTATGTCGCAGGCAGCATGGTGCTGGATGGTGTCGAGCAGTTGAAAGCACTCGACTATTGGACGGTTCTTTCAAGAACGTCGAGCCCGATGGGAGCGTCAACAAGTTAGAGTATCCATGCGGGCCAAGGATTGAGCGACCATTTCTGGATTCGAAACCCCGAAAATCCTCTTGGGCAAAGCCCTCAGGGACTTTCGGCGACCCGCACGATGAGCTTGCCGAAATTCTTACCCTCGAGAAGGCCAAGGAAGGCTCGCGGAGCGTTCTCTATGCCATCCACGATATCTTCCCGGTAGCGAACGCGGCCGGATGCTATCCAGTCGGCCATGTCGCGGTAGAAAGCCGGGCGCTGGTCGACGAATTCACGCTGAATGAACCCCCTGATCGTCAGGCTTCGGTGGAGTACCTGCTGCATCAGCGTYGGCAGCCGATCGATGCCGGACTCCGCGATGACATTGTATTGCGCGATCAACCCGCAGACCGGCACGCGGGCAAAATCGTTCAACAGGGGGAACACCGCATCCCAGACAGGGCCGCCGACATTCTCGAAATAGATGTCGATGCCATCAGGGCACGCCGCCTTCAGCTGCGCGGCAAAATCATCGGCACGGTGATCGACGACCGCATCGAAGCCGAGCTCCTGCCGCACGAAAGCGCATTTGTCAGCTCCGCCGGCAATGCCAACGGCACGCGCGCCCTTGATGCGGGCGATCTGTCCAACGGCTGACCCGACCGCGCCGCTGGCCGCCGCCACGACGACCGTCTCGCCAGGCTTTGGCTGTCCAATCGTGAGCAGGCCGGCATAGGCGGTGAAGCCCGGCATGCCGAGAACGCCGAGTGCCGTGGTGACGGGCGCCGCCGCGGGTTCGAGCTTGCGCAGCCCGACGCCGTCGGACAGTGCAAAGCTCTGCCATCCCGAGTGCGACAGGACGACATCGCCTTCAGCGAAGCCGGCGTGGCGGGATCTGACGACACGCGCAACCGTACCGCCTTCCATCACGCCGTCGATCTCGACCGGCTTGGCATAGGATTTGGCGTCGTTCATCCGCCCGCGCATATAGGGATCAAGCGACAGATAGAGGATCTGCAGGAGGAGTTCGTTCTCCGCCGGCTCGACAATTTTAACCGTCTCGATACGAAAATCGCCTGGCTTCGGCCGGCCTTGCGGTCGCGCTGCAAGCACGATGCGGGTGTTTGTCTGGGCTGACATTTGGGGACGACCTCGCTGTCAAGGACACTCTACTCGAAAAACCGGTTGGGCGRCCGCTTCAGGCCAAGATTCTGGCGCAATGTCGTTCCCTCGTACTGCCGCCTGAAGATCCCCCTACTCTGCAGTTCGGGCACGACCTTCTCGACAAAGTCGTCGAGCCCGGCGGGCAGATAGGGAAACATGATGTTGAACCCGTCGGAGCCCTCGGTGGCCAGCCATTCCTCCATTTCGTCTGCGATCGTTTGAGGTGTACCGACGAAAGCAAGGCCGGAATAGCCACCCAGCCTCTGGGCAAGCTGCCTGACGGTCAGGTTCTCGTTGCGCGCCAGTTCGATGACACGCTCGCGGCCGCTCTTGCTGGCATTGGTTTCGGGGATTTTGGGCAAGGCCGCGTCCGGATCAAAACCGGATGCGTCATGCCCGATCGCGATCGACAGCGAAGCAATGCCGCTCTCGTAATAGACGAGGCTGTCGAGCTTCGCCCGCTTGGGACTGCGCGTCCTCGACGCTGTCACCGACGACGACAAAGGCGCCGGGCAGGATCTTGATGTCGTCGCGCGAGCGGCCGAGTTTCTCCGCACGACTTTTGACGTCGGCGAAGAAACGTTGGCCCGCGGCGAGGTCGGCATGCGCGGCAAAAATGACTTCCGCCGTCTCTGCCGCCAGTTGCCGCCCTGCCTCCGACGCGCCGGCCTGGACGATGACCGGCCAGCCCTGGATTGGCCGGGCGATGTTGAGCGGCCCGCGCACCGAGAGATGCTCGCCCTTGTGATCGAGCACACGCAATCTGGAAGGATCGAAATAGAGACCGCTTTCAGCGTCGCGGATGAAGGCATCGTCAGCGAAGCTGTCCCACAGGCCGGTCACGACATCATAGAATTCCCGTGCCCGCCGGTAGCGCTCGTCATGCTCGACATGTTCGTCGATGCCGAAGTTGAGCGCCGCATCGGGGTTGGATGTGGTGACGATGTTCCAGCCGGCGCGGCCGCCGCTGATATGGTCCAGCGAGGCGAAGCGGCGGGCGATGTGGTAGGGCGCGTCGAACGTCGTCGATGCGGTTGCGACCAGCCCGATATGATCGGTGACGGCGGCCAGCGCCGACAGCAGCGTGAACGGCTCGAACGACGTAACCGTGTGGCTGCGCCGCAGCGCCTCGATCGGCATGTTGAGAACGGCCAGATGGTCGGCCATGAAGAAGGCGTCGAACTTCGCCGCCTCCAGGGTCTGGGCGAAGCGCTTCAGATGCGCGAAGTTGAAATTGGCGTCGGGATAGGCGCCCGGATAGCGCCAGGCGCCGGTGTGCAGGCTGACGGGGCGCATGAAAGCGCCAAGCCGCAATTGTTTCTGTGTCATGAAAATCGTTCCGACCGATCAATATGGTCGAGCGCCATCGCTCGAATCCTGATCTTTAGGATCGGCCGGTCCGCCCAACCCGGGAAGGTATTCCGT
>NZ_JBFULQ010000466.1:0-4296 GCF_054049815.1 Mesorhizobium sp. P5_C1
CCTGGTCACCTTCCCGATCGCTTTCCGGATATCGCTCCCGGCCTACGGCAACGAGATCGTCGGAATGATCAAGGGCTCGTCGCTGGCGAGCACCGTAACGCTGCTCGAGATAACCGGCATGGCGAGACAGATGGTGTCGACCACGTTCGCGCCGTACGAGATCTTCATCGTCGCCGGAGCGATCTACCTATCGCTCACCTCGATCGCGGTGAAAGCGATCCAGTTGCTGGAGCGATGGCTTTCAACCGACGGCAATCGTGTGCATCGACGCAGAACCCGATTGCGTCCGCCCTTGCCTGACCCCGAGATCACGACGCCCCTGCCCTGACCTGTGGGTTTTGGCGGCCCTTTCCATCTTAACCAACGAAGAGGTGCATCATGCGCATACCCCTAGCTATTGCTGTTTCTATCGCATCCCTGATGTCGGCATTACCGGCCAGCGCGCAAAGCGAGCGCGTCATTTCGATCGCCTCCGAAGGTGCTTCGCCGCCTTGGGACAGCACCGACGCGAACGGTCAACTCTACGGCTACGATATCGATGTCGGACAGGAGTTGTGCCGTCGCATCCAGATCAAATGTACCTTCGTCCCGCAGGATTGGGACGGGATCATTCCGGCACTGCTTGTCGGCAAGTTCGACGTGATCATGTCTGGCATGGCGATCACGGAAAAACGCAAGCAGAAGATCGCGTTCTCAGTTCCCTACGCCACCGGCTTCAACCAGTTCGTTGTGCGCAAGGACCTGGGTCTCGATCCTGGCGACATCAAGCAGAAGGTCAACCTCTCGAGCATCGGGGACAAGGAAAAGGCGACCATCGAACGCCTCAGATCTACACTCGCCGGCAGGGCGATCGGGGCCCTGCGCTCGTCGAATTCGGAAGCAGTCGTTAAGGAAATGCTGGGCGATATCGTGACCATTCGCAGTTACGACAGCCAGGACAACATGAAGCTCGATCTTGCCGCGGGTCGCATCGACGGCGGTCTGGCCGACTATTTCACCTGGCGCGATTTTCTGGAAACGCCTGCAGGCTCGGATGTGGTGTTTTTCGGGCCGGAATTGAAGGGCGGGCTCTGGGGGCCGGGCGTCGGCGCTGGCATGCGCAAGGACGATGCCGAGTTGCTCGCCAAGTTCAACGCGGCCATCGACGCGGCCACCAAGGACGGAACAATCAAGGCGCTGAGCCTGAAATGGTTCAAGAGCGATATCTCACCGGCCCTCTCGCAATAGCCGGGCACCAGTTCCGTCACCGATGTGGCGCCGGCCGGAACGCCAGCGCCCTCCCCTCCTTCAAGGCGAGCTCCCATGAAAGACCAATTCTGTGCGGTCGTTACCGGCCAATCCCTGATCAAACACGATATTCGTGACGTCAAAGACGAACGATTCATCGCGGTTAAGGACTTCCTGCGCCAAGGCGACGTCGTCTTCACCAACTTCGAGTCGACGATCCTCGGCAAGCACGGCGGGTGGCCGACCAAGGGCAAATACTTCGGATATTCCAGGGCTGAAGTGCTCGACGCATTGCAGGCCATCGGTTTCAACGCGCTTGCGCTCGCAAACAACCACGCTTTCGATCTCGGCGCTGGCGGCATCCTCTCGACGCTGGAGGAAGTGGAAGCGCGCGGCTTCCTGCATGCCGGCATCGGAGCCGACGAGACGGAGGCCAGAAAACCGGGCCGCAGCCGATTGGGCGCGCGCGAGGTCGCGCTTCTTGCGATGGATGCAGGCCCCGGCCCGACCAACATGTATGCCGAAGACCGCACGGCCTTCCGGCCGGCTCGGCCCGGCGTCAATCGTCTGAACACCGTTCGCAAGATGGGGGTGCCGGACGGGCATTTCAGCAGACTGGCAAGACTGGGCGCTCATTTGCAAAGCTCGCCCTTTGAACTGGCCAACTATGCGCAACCGGAGGACCCTGTAGAGGTGGCAGCCGGCACGGAGATCAATTTCTACGGCACCGTGTTCACGCAAGCCGCCGATTTCGGCCGTCTGATCGAAGTCGATCAGCGCAGCGCGAGTGTCCATCTGTCCGCCATCCAGCACGCGGCGGCACAAGGCGATTTCGGCATCGCCTATTTGCACCACCATCATTGGGAACCAGGTTGGCAGGACGTACCGCGCTGGGTTCAGACCTTTGCCAGGATGTGCATCGACGCCGGCGCTAACCTCTTCGTCAGCCACGRCGCTCCGGTGCTGCAGGCGGTGGAAATCTACAACGGCTCGCCGATCTTCTACGGCCTTGGAAATTTCCTCTTCCATGTGCACCCCGACGAAAACGAATGGGATCCACCGGAAGTCTGGCAAAGCATCGTCGCCGCGTGCCGCTATGATGCGGGCGGAACCCTGGCGGGGATAGATCTTCTGCCCGTCGCGATCGGCGCGGAAGCTCAGTCTCGCGGATCAGCAACGGGCAGATTGATACCCGTCGCCGTCACGGGAAGTGCGGCGCGAGACATCCTTGAGGGATTCGCGACCCGCTCGCGGGCGTTCGGCGTCGAAATCGAAGTATCCTCGGCTTGCGGCCGCATCGCCCTGCCCGCTGCCCGAAAATTCGGCTGACAGGCCCGACCGGCCGTCAGACGGTCTTGCATTCGGCCGGCGCGGATTCGCCGGCCGTTTCGCTATTCGCCTCTGTGTCTGGCAGGGCCAGTTCTTCTCCTAGCGCTGCGATCAGGGACGAGACGCGACCGCGCACACGCGGCGGAAGATTCACCAGCCCCTCGATCAGGCGCCGCCCTTCCGCGCTGGCAATGAAATCCAGGCGCTCATCGACCGGCAGGGGCCGCGCTTCGACGCGGGTCTCATCGTTTCCCGGCAGGCCTTCGAAAAAGCGGCCGACAGGAACGCCGAGCGAGCTGGCGATCTCGTAGAGCATTGACGCGCTCACGCGATTGCGCGCGTTCTCGTATTTCTGGAGCTGCTGGAAACTGATGCCGATGGATCGGGCGAGCTGGGCCTGCGAGACGTCCGATTGGACGCGAACGGTGGCAATCTGCCTGCCGACATGCTGATCGGCGGGATGACGGTCATTGTCGATCTTTGGCTTCGGCCCCATCCTAAGGAGGACGGAGCGTTGCGGTTTCAACAAGGCCTTTCGATGCTCCACTAGTCAGCCGGACAGAGAGTCTGTCGCTACGCGCCAGGTTCTTCGCGTCGATGTTCTCTGCAGATCGAGTCGCCATTTAATATACCTTATAGGGTGCAAAATGACCCTATAGGTGGCAAAGAAAATCTGCCTGCCGATTGTGGACTCATGGTCAGTCCACGACAGATTCGAGCCGCTCGGGCTTTGCTTGGTTGGTCGCAGCAGGAGCTCGCTGACAAGGCAATTGTATCGCTGAATGCGCTGGCCCGGTTGGAAAACGGCAAGGTAGATTCCCGGATCAGCACTTTGCAGGCCATAGAGGCGGCTCTGATAAAAGCGGGGGTCGAATTCTTGTCCTCTGGCCAAAAAGGTGAAGGTGTACGGCTCTTAGATCCTCTGGTTTGAACGTTCAGTTGGCGGGGAAGACGGGTTCCCATTCTCGCTTTCAAATGCCACAAGCACCCTCCTGCGGGTGACGAGAGGCAAAGTCGTGCTATTGTCGGAATCAGCCATGATCCGAGTTCCCTGAAGCTTGGTTGTGGTCAGGGCGGGATGACTGCCGACGCACGTCTCTCAGCCGAGTCCACAAGTGAGCCCCTGCCCCTATGAACTTTGACAGCAGAAAAACTCCCGTGAGCGATTTCATATCATATGAGTCATAAGTGATCAACTTGAAATTAGATGATATGAAAGAAATTTCCGGCGCCCAGATCAGAGCAGCGCGAGCGTTGATACGTTGGAGTGCCGAAGATTTGGCCGATGCAGCTAGCGTGGGCGTGGCGACAGTTAGGCGCTCAGAAGCTGCGGATGGCGTCCCTCCGATCACCATAGCGAATCGGAACGCGATCCGTGGTGCCCTTGAAAGGGCGGGCATCGAGTTCATTTCGGAAAACGGCGGTGGCGCTGGCGTGCGCTTGGCCAAACGGCAATAGCGAACGCCGAACGCACAGCTTCGAGCGATCGTCCGAATCTGAAGCCGTCCTGGTAGGGAACTGCTTTGGCTTGCAAAGGTGTTGGGTGACCCGTTGAGACACAGGGTTCCGGCCGCCTTCGCGCCAAAAACACACATTTAGGTTCCCGCAGCTAGAACCGGCGAGACACTGTCCGGAAAGATTGCCGGGCCGGTAGGTAGTGCCAAAAAGCAGCGCCCAAAAACGCGACTATGTCTGGCTATCGCTTGGACGAGACTAAGGCGCGGCGGCGGCGTGCTTCCT
>NZ_JBFULQ010000467.1:0-4285 GCF_054049815.1 Mesorhizobium sp. P5_C1
AGGCAAGGATGGCTGGCAACAGCAGAAACTGAACCTTCAGGCTGAAATAGGCGGACGAAAGTACCGACGCGATCCAAGGATGCTCATTCAGCCGCCCGACATATGCCACCCAATCGAAGCCCAGGGCAGCGTCGCCCGCGGCCAGATATACGTCCATCAAAGGACGGCTGGTTGCGGTTGCCAAATAGGACAACAACAAAAGTTCGATCGAGAAGAGAGTGATTACGCTCAATATCACGATCAGACTCTGGAGCCTGCTTGCGATATCGCTCAACATGTCGCGATAGCGAAAGGGAGTTTTGCGAAGTTGGTAGCGCATCGCACCAAGCGCGACCCACAGCAGGACCATAGGCATTGCTGAGATCGCAGTTCCAGACCAAAGAACCGGCTCTATGCTTACGGTCGAAAACGGGTACCAGATCAAAACTGCGGCCGCGAGCCCTGCGAGCAAGGCCAAAACAAACGCAGTGATCTGACAGCCCCGATAAATTGCCGCACTGCCCTGAGCCGATTTATACTCTGAACATCCCCTGGGTCTGGCGTGAGGCAAATCAGCAGTCACATCGCATCCATGATGCGACACCTGCATGACCACCTGCTCCCCACCCATTGCCGAACCGCCCACCACGATGCGTTAGCCCCCGCTAAATTCGTGGCACGGAAACTAACTGTTAACCACGCATGGCACAAGCGCCGCGCGAGGTCGCGACCAGCCATTACTTACGGCATAGTTAACAAGAAGTGCAAAAAAATCGTTTTTATTTGGCGACACGTCAAAACCCGGTGTCGACCTGCCACCTCACGAAACATGAACGATCGTAATGATCCACGTCGGATCGATACCCCCCTAGTAAGCCCTTATATATAAAGGATTATGCATATTACCTAATTTAGCGGTACCGAATTCGGAGGTATGGCCAAATTGTGAATGAATGGTTAAGGAGATTGAAAAATTAATCGAATCAAGCTCTTGCAAAAACTAACCTCCCCCCCAATCAGGTATTGGAAGGTTAAGGAACCGTTAATCTGTTTGACTCTGCTTTTTCGCGGGACAAGGATCGAGATGACGGGGGATGCTTGGGTATGGATTTCATCCTTGGCTCTGTCTCGTCGGGTTCAAACCTCCAAAGGGAGAAATTGGCATGAAGAAGCTCATGACGATGACCCGGCAGTTCCGCGACGACGAAAACGGCGCTGCCATGGTCGAATATTCCATCCTTGTCGGCATCATTGCCGCCGTTTCGCTGCTCGCAATCCTTGCTATCGGCGGTTGGGTTGGTGATCAGTTCACCGGTCTATGCAAAAACCTCAACGGCAAGGGCGTCCTTTCCACTGGCGTGGCTGGTGGTGATTGCACACCGTAACAATAAAATCCTGGGTCGGGATCGCTCGGTCCCGACCCAGGCTTTCTGCATCACGAAGAACTAGCATCGCCCTGGGCGGGCGATTTGGGGTGGGAAGATGCGTGCCAATACTCTGATCATGATTGTTCTCGCCGGCGTCTTCGGCGTGCTGGCGGTGGTACTTGCCAACATCTGGCTGGCCGGCCAGCGCAATGCGATGGCACAGTCGAATGGTATCCAGCGCGATACGGTCGTGGTGGCGGCAATGCCGCTGAAATTCGGCGACACACTCAGCGCCGACAAGCTGCGCGAAATTCCGTGGCCGGCAGGCGCATTACCGGCAGGCGCATTCAAGACGACCAAGGATGCCCTGGCCGGCGAAGGCGCAAGACAGGCGCTGCAAGCGATCAGCGCAAACGAACCCATTCTTGCCAGCAAGATCACGGGTCCCGGCCAGCGTGCCACGCTTTCGGCGGTACTCGGCGAAGGGATGAAGGCGGTTTCCATTCGCGTCAACGACGTGCTTGGCGTCGCCGGCTTCGTCTTCCCGGGCGACCGGGTCGATGTTTTGCTGACGCGCTCGGCGCGCGGAGACGATGGCGCGGACAGGAGTTTTGTCGACGTGCTGCTGCAGAGCATGAAGGTGCTCGCCGTCGACCAGGTGGCCGATGAGAGCAAGGACAATCCGACGGTGGTGAAGTCGGTGACGCTCGAGGCCAGCACCAAGGATGCGCAGAAGCTGACTCTTGCAGCGGGCGCCGGGCAGTTGTCGCTGGCGCTTCGCCAGGCCGCGGCCAGCCAGGGCGAGATGACCGAACGCATAACGCTTTCCGACCTGACCGGCGAAACGCCGTCCGACGTCGCCAAAAGGCAGGCCGAACTCGACGAGAAGGCTGCGGCGGAAGCGGCGGCCGCGGAGGAGCGCAAACGCGCCGACGATAAGATAGCCGGTTTGACCCAAGCCGTGGACCGGGTGGGAAGCAAGCTCGACGATCTGAGCAAGGTGAAGCCGGCTCCGGCTGTGGCTTCTGCGCCGCAGGTGAAAGAAGTTGTCAAGGAAGTGGTCAAATATGTGCAGCCGGAACCACCGGCGCGGGCGACAGTCGGTGTGTTTCGAGGTATAAAGCTCGAAACATATGATGTGCCACGACAACAATAACACCGGCATACTGGGATATCTGGAGTCCGAATCAGCCGGCGAGGGGGTAGCGTAAATGCGCGTGTTCTGGGGACCACTGGCGGCCTTCGTTCTTGCCAGTTTCTGTGCGTTGCTGTCGTTGAGCCTCGCGGCTCACGCTGCAGACCGCTTCATCGATGTGTCGAACCCCAGCGTCCACAAGATCTTCCTGCCGATGTCGCAATCGGTAACGATCCAGGTGAATGCCAATCTGGGTGACATCGTCGTCGGCGACGAGAAGATCGCCGATGCCCAGCCGATGACTGACCGCACCCTCTACGTCATCGGAAAGGGCGCCGGCACCACCACGGTCAATCTCTTCTCCACGGACAAGCGTTCGCTCGGCGTCATCCAGATCGAGGTCGGCGTCGACGTCAGCGACATGGCGCAGGCGATCCGCCAGGTGGCGCCAAAGTCGCGCATCGAAGTCGGTTCGGTCAACGGCAGGGTCAGACTTGCCGGCCATGTCAAGGACGGCGCCACGCTGGCGGCGATCATGGAGGTGGCGCAGCAATATGGCCCCGATGCCATCATCAACTCCGTCATCGTAGACGACAGCCAGCAGGTCAATCTGGAAGTGCGCGTGCTGGAAGCCAAGCGCAACGCCGGCCGCGATCTCGGCGTGTCGATCAGAACCACCAACAGCAGAGGCACGACTCAATCCGGAACTGGAATTGCTGCCGTCGACAAAGACGGTACGGTGCTTGGCTCGGGCGGTTTGCTCAGTGGCCTCCTGTCCGGCTCCAGTCCCTTCGGAGCCCTCCTCACGCGCGTCATTGACAACAACATCAAAGTCGACCTGTACATCGAGGCGCTGGRGGCCAAGGGCGTGGTGCGCACGCTCGCTAACCCTAACCTCACCACGCTTTCCGGCGAGCCGGCCAGCTTCAACGCCGGCGGCGAGGTCCCAATCCGCAGCATTGGCACGGATGGCCTAGTCCAGATCGATTTCAAGCAATTCGGCGTCAACCTTACGTTCACGCCGATCGTGCTCGACGACGGCAAGATCCATATGAAGCTGGCGCCGGAGGTCAGCGACCTGACCGGCTTCACCACTGCCGGCGACCCGATCTTCACCAACCGCAAGCTGGCGACCGTGGTCGAGTTGCGCGATGGCCAGAGCTTCGCAGTGGGCGGACTTCTGTCGAGCAAAACCACCAAGCTTCAGAACCAGGTGCCGTGGCTCGGCCAGGTGCCGGTTATCGGGACGCTGTTCCGCAATTCGAGCAACCAGAAGGAAGAAACCGAACTGGTGGTCATCGTCACGCCGCATGTCGTGCGACCGGTTAAACCCGGTGAGCAACTGGCGACACCGTTCGACAAGACGCGGCCCGCCAACGACCCGGAGTTCTTTATCCTCGGGCAGCTCGAGGTGAACAAAGACATGATCCGCAAATATGAAAYCGGCGACGGCGTCACCGGCCCCTATGGCCACATGCTCGACTTCAAATCGAAGGACAAGATGCTCTATGTCAAGAAATAGCGCCCTGATCCTCGTTCTGTGCGCCGGCG
The DNA here is from genome assembly GCF_054049815.1 of Mesorhizobium sp. P5_C1. Taxonomy (NCBI): domain Bacteria; kingdom Pseudomonadati; phylum Pseudomonadota; class Alphaproteobacteria; order Hyphomicrobiales; family Phyllobacteriaceae; genus Mesorhizobium; species Mesorhizobium sp. P5_C1. The sequence goes on from NZ_JBFULQ010000467.1 coordinate 4,033, forward strand.
CGCTGTCGGGCTGCGCCGCGGACTATCTGAACAACTACGATTCGGTGACCTTGGCCGCCGGCGACACGCAGAAGTTCAATACGCTGCTGCAGACGGTCGACACGCTCAACCCGGCTTCAAAGAACACCAAGATCGAAGGTGACGGCACGCGCGCCGCCAATGTTGGCGAGAACTACAAACATCCACCACCGCCGCCGGCGCCGCCGCCTATCACGGTCAATGTCGGCAACTCGGGTGTGACAACGCAGTGAAC
>NZ_JBFULQ010000468.1:0-4279 GCF_054049815.1 Mesorhizobium sp. P5_C1
CGACACGAGATTTTTCAGCACGATGTCGAAAACGTCTTTGGAAAAAGGATTGTAGAAATAGACCACCAGGGGCGCATCGGGAAATTCGTAGGTCGCCGCGTCCGCCTCGACGACACTGAGCGCGCGGCATTTCTGCGACGGATTCCTGAAGCGCCTTATGTTGCTCCTGGCGATTTCGACCAACTCGCGAGCGAACTCCACCCCGATGATCTCTGCAAACGGATAGCGCGACGCCAGCAACAGCGTCCGCGATTTTCCAGAGCCGATGTCGATGAATGTGCGGCCCTGGAGGTCTTGGGGCAGCGACTTCATGATGAAATCAAAGGTTTTCGGCGAGGTGCATACCGCTTCGTTGCCCTTGCTGCGATGCGGGCCGACGACATCGAGCGCAGCGAGCTGGATCGAACCGGCCGTATCGACATCGTGCCGGCGATCCCATTTTCGCGCGAGGCGGTCGGCGACGATATAGCGGACGTTCCGCAGGACAAAGCCAACGCTCGCGCCGATCCCATGCTGGCGAACGAGCCTGATCGGCTCCAGCAAGCCTCGCTGGCGGATAAAGGACCAGGCCCTGCCAAAACGGCCAAACGAGCGGTCTTCGAGCCTATCCCGGTCGGCGCGACGCGTTTCGAGACTAACCATGCAACGGTCCCAGCCGATGAACATCCCTGGGATATCTGCGCCCCGGCCGTTTAAGATTCCCTGACCAACAACGCTACGAATGTCAGGACCGGTGGCCAATCAACGGGCTTAGGCGCCAGCGACTGGCGCTCCCGCCTGCGGGGGCCGCTTTCTGCGCCGGCCGCCGATCTCCCACCTTTTGTGGAACCACATCCACTGACCAGGGTCTTCGCGCACCCAGCGCTCGACCACGTCGTTGAGAAGCTGGGTGGTGGCACGGACGTCGACGATGCCGTCAGCGGTCCGCGGCAAGGTCAGCTTGTCCTCGATCTCGAGCCGGAAGCGGTTGCCCGGAAGCCTGACGCAGCGCGCCGGATAGACGTCGCAGTCGTAGTGACGGGCAAGGGTTCCCAGCACGCGATTGCTCTGGCAGGGGCGGCCGAAGAACGTCGTCTCGAGGCCGTTGGTGAATTTCTGGTCGACCAAGACACCGATGTTGCCGCCTTTCTCCAAGACCCCGGCCAACGCAAACGAGGCGCCGGCCATCGATGGCAGCAGTGATCCCATGGTCGAGCGGCGCGTCGAGAGGATGTAGTCGGCGAGATAGGGATTGTTGGGAGGGCGAAACAGCGCCGTGATGTTCATGCCGAAGGTTGCGGCGGCCACCGGCAGCAATTCGAAATTGCCGAGATGGCCGGTGAAGACGATGTGCGGCTGCTTTTCGGCGGCGATCTCGATGAAGTGTTCTATCCCCTTGACCTCGACGCGTCCCGGACTGGTGGCAGCGGGATCGTAGTCGAACAGGGCGTCGAGAAAGATGTATTCGGCGGCCAGGCGGGCCATGTTGCCCCACATGTCGGAGGCGATGGCCTGGATCTCGGCTTCGCTCTTTTCCGGATAGGCCCTGCGCAGATTGTCGACGGCGACCTGATGGCGCCCGACCCGAGGGCCGACACGGCGTGCGACGCGGTCGGCGAAATTCAGCGCGCTGTCGGCCGGCAGCAGGCGCAGCGCCGAGATGATCATCATCGCCGCACGCGCCACCAGCCAGTAGTTCAACTGGCGCAACTGCCTGCCATAGCGAAATTTGAGATCCCGGCGAAACTTCTTGAGCACTGAGGTCAAGCTCTAGTCGACGCGCAGGATGATCTTGCCGAACACGTCGCGGCCTTCCATGCGCTTCAGCGCGGCATCGATATCGTCGAAGCCGACTTCGGTGTCGATGACCGGTGCGACCTGTCCCGCCGCCATTTTCTGCATGGCGTTGGCCATGTTCTCCATGCGGCAGCCGAAGGAGCCGAGCAGTTTCAACTGCTGCTGGAACAGCTGCATCAGGTTGATCTGCGTCGACACGCCCGAGGTCGAGCCGCAGGTCACCAGGCGACCGCCGCGCTTCAGGCACAGCATCGAGGCGGCAAAAGTGTCGGCGCCGACATGTTCGAAAACGACGTCGACGCCCTTCTTCCTGGTCAGCTTGCGCACGACGCCTTCGAAACGGTCGTCGCGATAGTTAATGACATGATCGGCGCCGAGCGCCCTGGCCTTGTCGATCTTGTCGTTCGAGCCGACCGTGGTGATGATCGTGCAGCCCATCCGCTTCGCCAGCTGGATGGCCGCCGAGCCGATGCCGGAGCCACCGGCATGGACCAGGATGGTCTCGCCTGGTTGCAGCCGGGCATTGTCGAACAGCATGTGCTCGACGGTGCCGAAAGTGACGGGCGCCACTGCGGCACCGATATCTGTCACGCCGGGCGGGGCGGGGACCAGAAGGCGCGCCGGCAGGTTGATCTTTTCCTGCGCGAAGCCGTCGAGATGGAAGCCGTGAACCCCCGAAACATGCTCGCAGAGATTGTCGCGGCCTTCGCGGCAGGCACGGCAAAGGCCGCAGGTGCGCGCGCCGTAGATCGAAACCAACTGTCCGGGCAAGAGACTGGAAACACCGGGACCGACCGCCTCGACCTCGCCGGAGGCTTCCGCGCCGACGACCAACGGCAGCTTGCGCTTGGCGAAGGCCATGCCGCGCCAGCCCCAGACGTCGATGTGGTTCAGCGCCACCGCCTTGATACGCAGCGTGACTTCACCGAGTGCCGGCGGCGGGGGAGGCGGCAGGTCCACCGTTTCAAGACGGCGGTCCTCGATAAGTTGCAGTGCGCGCATGGAGCCTGTCGGTTCTGTTTGGCGGAAAAAGGTCGCTTAGACCGGTTCCCGCGCCATGACAAGGCAAGTGTTCTGGCCGCCGAAGCCGAAGGAGTTCGACAGAACGGTGCGAACCTCGGCATTGCGCTTCTTGTTCGGCACCACGTCGAGCACGATCGCGGGGTCGGGATTGTCGTAGTTGATGGTCGGCGGAATGACGCTTTCGCGCATCGTCATCAGCGAGAACGCCGCCTCGACCGCGCCAGCCGCTGACAGCGTATGGCCAATCATCGACTTGTTCGAAGAGATCGGCATCGAACCGATCCGCTCGCCGAACACCGTCGACAGCGACAGGTGCTCCATCTTGTCGTTTTCCGGCGTCGAGGTGCCGTGGGCGTTGACGTAGTCGATCTCGTCTTCGCTCAGGCCGGCATCGGTGAGGGCGGCACGAACCGCCGCGATTGCCGGCGAACCGTCGGGCTTCGAGCGGGTGCGATGGAAATCATCGGCTTTCTCGCCGCAGCCGCGCAGGATGCCGAGAACGGTGGCGCCGCGCGCGAGGGCGGCCTCCAACGATTCCAGCACGAGCGCGCCGGAACCCTCGGCCAGCACGAAGCCGTCGCGGTCCTTGGAGAAGGGTTTTGAGGCTTTTTCCGGGATGTCGTTGTGGGTCGAAAGCGCCGACAGCAGCGAGAAGCGGATCAGTGCCTCGGCGGTCGCCGAACCATCGGCGCCGATCGACAGCGCCCGGTCGCATTCGCCGCGGCGGATCGCCTCGACACCGAGCTGGATGGCGGTGGCGCCGGAGGCACAAGCGGTCGAGAGCGTGATCGGCAGGCCGCGGGTGCCGAAACGGTCGGCGAGACGGTCGGCGATCGAGCCGAACTGTGTGGTCTCGAAAATGTCTGTTTCCTTCAGCCCGCGCGCGACCCGCAGCAGCCTTTCGGCGCCGGCATCCTGTTTGTCGGAATTGTAGAGCGAGAAGCGTTCGCGCCAGTCGAGTTCTACCGGTGGCGAAGCCAGGAAAAGCGGACCGCCGAAATCACTGGAATTGAGACCGGCTTCGGCCACGGCCTCGTGCGCGGCGGTTTCGGCCAGTTCGTAGGTGAGGGGACTGGCGCCCTTCGAACTCGACGCCAGGAAGTCGACAGTGCCGGAGATGCGGGTGTTGAGATGGTCGACCGGAAAGCGGGTGATCGGGTGGATGCCCGACTTGCCCGAGGTCAGCGCCGCCCAATTGTCGGCCTTGCCGACGCCAAGCGAGGTCACCACGCCGATGCCGGTGACGGCGACGATCGGCCTGCCCATGTGATCGTTCAGATTGGCCATCCGGGAGCCCTCGACCTTTTTGTATCGTTGCAGCATGGATCGCGGAGCACCGCCTCAGGCGGCGTTGACCAGCGCCATGCCCTCGAATTGGTGATAGCCGATCGCCGTTGCAAGGACGGTGGCCGGAACGCCTTCGAATGGCGTCTCGGCAGCGGCGTCAAAAACAGGGTAGGCGGCCTTGCGGTCAACGGCG